>JAKLLO010000216.1 GCA_023150095.1 Zoogloea sp.
TCGCTCAGGATAAGAAGCTGCGCGTCAACGGCGAAATCAATGCGCCGGAGGTGCGTTTGACAGGTGAGGACGGTGAGCAGATCGGCATCGTCACTTTGCGTGCTGCCCTGGAAGCAGCGGATGAAGCCGGTGTGGATCTCGTCGAGATCGCACCGATGGCCAAGCCGCCTGTGTGCCGCTTGATGGACTTCGGCAAGTACAAGTACGAAGAAGCCAAGCGGGCCCACGAAGCCAAGCAGAAGCAGAAGCAGATTCAGGTCAAGGAAGTGAAGCTCCGCCCGGGTACGGACGAGAACGACTACCAGATCAAGCTGCGTAACCTCATCAAGTTCCTGAACGAAGGCGACAAGGCGAAGGTGACCCTCCGTTTCCGTGGCCGTGAAATGGCTCACCAGGAATTCGGCATGCGTCAGCTCGAGCGCGTCAAGAACGATCTGGAAGAGATCGGTCAGGTCGAGCAGATGCCGAAGATGGAAGGGCGCCAGATGATCATGGTCATCGCGCCGAAGAAGAAGCACTGAGCGGCTTCGCAGAATTCCCGGCGCCGAAAGGTGCCGGAATACGGCGGACAGGATAGTCCGCCGGACACAAGTGGTGACGGGTTGTTGAAGCGTTTTCGGAAGTCGAAAACCACCCGGGGCCATGACATAAGCTGGAGTACTTCATGCCCAAGATGAAGACCAAGAGCGGGGCCGCCAAGCGGTTCAAGATCCGCTCTAGCGGTAGCATCAAGCGTTCGCAGGCGTTCAAGCGCCACATCCTGACCAAGAAGACGACCAAGAGCAAGCGCCAGCTGCGCGGCATGACTGCCGTTCACGCTGCGGACGAAAAGTCCATCCGCGCCATGATGCCTTACGCCTGATTTAGGAGAACGCAATGCCCAGAGTTAAGCGCGGTGTAACCGCACGTGCACGTCACAAGAAAGTCCTCGACCAGGCCAAGGGTTACCGCGGCCGTCGCAAGAACGTATACCGGATCGCCAAGCAGGCGGTGATGAAGGCCGGGCAATATGCCTACCGTGACCGTCGTCAGCGCAAGCGTCAGTTCCGTGCCCTGTGGATCGCCCGTATCAACGCCGCTGCGCGTGAAGTCGGTCTGACCTACAGCCGCTTCATGAACGGCCTGAAGAAGGCTTCCATCGAAGTGGACCGCAAGGTTCTGGCCGATCTGGCCGTGTTTGACAAGCCCGCTTTTGCGGCGCTCGCCGAACAAGCCAAGGCCAAGCTCGCTGCGTAAGTTTCCGCAGCACGAAAAAAGGAGGCCTGGCCTCCTTTTTTTTGTCCTGAACCCGGGATAAGACTGAAAAATGGATCAACTCGATCAACTCGTCGAGGAAGCCGGCGCCGCTTTCGCCGCGGTTGCGGACAGCGCCTCCCTCGAAGCCGCGAAGGCGCGCTACTTCGGCAAGGGCGGTTCGCTCACCGAACTCCTCAAGGGCCTCGGCAAGCTCGATCCGGAAGCCCGCAAGGCCGCCGGTGCCGAGATCAACAAGGCCAAGACGGCCATCGAAGCGCTGCTCAATGCGCGCCGGGATGCGCTGCAACAGGCTGCCCTCGAAGCCCAGCTTGCCGCCGAGGCGCTGGACGTCACCCTGCCGGGCCGTGGTGCCGGGCTTGGCGGCCTGCACCCGGTCGTGCGGACCCTTGAACGGGTCGAGCAGTTGTTCCGCTCCATCGGTTTCGATGTGGCCGAAGGCCCCGAAATCGAGACCGATTTCTACAACTTCACCGCGCTGAACACTCCGGCCAACCACCCGGCCCGGTCGATGCACGACACCTTCTACCTGGAAAACGGTGAAGGCGTGCTGCTGCGTACGCACACCAGCCCGGTGCAGATCCGCGCGATGCAAGCCCACGTGGCCGCACACCAGGACAAGCCGACGATGCCCGAGCTGCGCGTGATCGCGCCGGGTCGCGTCTATCGCGTCGACTCCGACGCCACCCACTCGCCGATGTTCCACCAGGTCGAAGGCCTGTGGGTCGGCGAGTCGGTCAGCTTTGCCGATCTGAAGGGCGTGGTCGCCGATTTCCTGCGCAGCTTCTTCGAGAGCGACGACCTGCAGGTGCGCTTCCGTCCTTCCTTCTTCCCGTTCACCGAGCCGTCCGCCGAGATCGACGTGGCCTTCATGAGCGGTTCGATGAAGGGCCGCTGGCTGGAGATCGCCGGCTGCGGCATGGTCCACCCCAACGTGCTGCGCTACGGCGGCATCGACCCCGAGCGCTACACCGGCTTCGCCTTCGGCATGGGGCCGGACCGTCTCACGATGCTCCGTTACGGCGTCAATGACCTGCGCCTTTTCTTCGAAGGCGATCTTCGTTTCCTCGGTCAATTCAGGTAAGCCCAAGCCATGCAATTCTCAGAACTCTGGTTGCGCAGTTTCGTCAGTCCGGCGCTGGATTCGGACCAGCTCGGGCATTTGCTCACCATGGCGGGGCTGGAAGTGGAAGAGCAGGACGGCGTGGCCGCCGTGTTCTCCAAAGTGGTGGTTGCCCAGATCGTTGAAGCCGAGAAGCACCCCAACGCCGACAAGCTGCGTGTCTGTAAGGTGGACGCGGGGCAGGGTGAGCTGCTGCAGATCGTCTGCGGTGCGCCCAACGCGGCCGCCGGCATCAAGATCCCGTGCGCCCTGGTGGGCGCTGATCTCGCCGGTTTCGGCATCAAGGCGGCCAAGCTGCGCGGCGTCGAATCCTTCGGCATGCTGTGCTCGGCCAAGGAGCTGGGCATCTCGGAAGAGAGCAGCGGCCTGCTGGTGCTGCCGGACGACGCCCCGGTCGGCACCGATCTGCGCGAATACCTCGCCCTCAACGACACCCTGTTCACCATCAAGCTGACTCCCAACCGGGCCGACTGCCTGAGCCTCTCCGGCATCGCCCGTGAAGTGGCCGGCCTCACCGGCGCGGCCCTCAGCCTGCCGGTGTGCGAGCCCGTCGCCCCGACCATCGACGCGACCCGCGCGGTGGTGCTTGATGCCCCCGAAGCCTGCCCGCGTTATTGCGGCCGGGTGATCCGCGGTGTCGACGCCAAGGCCCCGACGCCCGAATGGATGAAGCAGCGCCTTGCGCGCAGCGGCATCCGCTCCATCAGCGCGCTGGTGGACGTCACCAACTACGTGATGCTCGAACTCGGCCAGCCGCTGCACGCCTTTGACGACGCCAAGCTGAACGGTGCGATCCACGCCCGCCTGCCCAAGGCCGGCGAGCAACTGCTGCTCCTCAACGGCCAGACCATCACCCCCGCCGCGGATACGCTGCTGATCGCCGACGACAGCCGCGCGCTGGCCATGGCCGGCGTGATGGGCGGTGAGGAGAGCGGGATCACCCTCGACACCACCGATCTGTTCCTCGAGAGCGCCTTCTTCGCGCCCGACGCCATCGCCGGCCGCGCCCGCGCCTACGGCTTCTCGTCGGATGCGTCTTACCGCTTCGAGCGCGGCGTCGATTTCGCCCTCGCGCCCAAGGCCATCGAGCGCGCCACGCGCCTGATCCTCGACATCTGCGGCGGCCATCCCGGCCCGGTGGTCGAGGCTGTCGCGGCCGACAAGCTGCCCCAGCGCGCCCCGATCCGTCTGCGTGCCAGCCGCGTGCGCCGTGTGCTGGGCATCCAGCTGGGTGCCGACGACGTGGCCGAGATGTTCCGGCGCCTCGAGCTCGACGTGGTGCGCGACGGCGACGACTTCATCGTCACCCCGCCGTCCTACCGCTTCGACGTGGAGATCGAGGAAGACCTGATCGAAGAGATCGCCCGTCTGCACGGTTACGACAACATCCCGACCCACGCCCCGCGCGGCCCGATCACCATGCTGCCGCGGCCCGAGGCCAAGCGCGACACCATGGCGGTGCGCCGTCTGGTGGCTGGCCGCGAATACCAGGAAGTCATCAACTTCGCCTTCGTCGAAGAAGCCTGGGAGAAGGATTTCGCGGGCAACACCGATCCGGTGCGCCTCGCCAACCCGATCGCCAGCCAGATGAGCGTGATGCGCTCCAGCCTGATCGGCGGCCTGGTGGCCAACGTCGTCACCAACCGCAAGCGCCAGACCAACCGCGTCCGCGTGTTCGAGATCGGTCGCTGCTTCAAGCGTGACGCTGCCGGCCAGCCGGTTGAAGGCTTCCATCAGCCGATCCGCCTGGCGGCCCTGGCGGCCGGCTTTGCCAAGCCCGAGCAGTGGGGCGAGGCCATCCGCAACGTGGATTTCTTCGACGCCAAGGCGGATCTCGAAGCGCTGCTGCTGCCGCGTGTCGCCAAGTTCGAGCGCGCCACGCACCCGGCGCTGCATCCGGGGCGTTCGGCGCGCGTGGTGCTTGATGGCCGCGAGATCGGTTTCATCGGCGAACTCCACCCGATCTGGGTCCAGCGTTACGAGCTGGGTACCGCGCCGGTGGTCTTCGAGATCGAACTCAGTGCCATGCTCGATACCGTGATGCCGGCCTACCGCGAGGTCTCGCGCTTCCCGGCGGTCACCCGCGATCTGGCCCTGGTGGTCGATCAGGCGGTCGCCTCGGCGAGCCTGCTGGAAGGGCTCGAGGCGGTTGCGCCGGCCATCGTCCAGCGTGTCGAACTGTTCGATCAATATCAGGGTAAAGGTATCGAGCCCGGCCGGAAAAGCCTTGCCTTCCGCGTAGTTATGCAAGAAACTCAGCGAACCCTGGAGGATGCTGAAGTGGATGCCGCGATGGCTTTGCTGACCCGCCATGCCGAGGAAAACCTCGGCGCGAAGCTCAGAGGTTAAGGCATCATGGCAGCGACTTTGACCAAGGCGGAACTCGCCGACATGCTTTTTGAACAGGTTGGCCTCAACAAGCGCGAAGCCAAGGACATGGTGGAGTGCTTCTTCGAGGAGATCCGGCTGGCACTGGAGCGGGGCGACTGCGTCAAGCTCTCGGGCTTCGGCAACTTCCAGTTGCGCGAGAAGCCCCAGCGGCCGGGTCGCAACCCCAAAACCGGGGAAGAAATTCCGATTACGGCCCGGCGCGTGGTGACGTTCCACGCCAGCCAGAAGCTGAAGGCCAATGTGGAGCAACTGAGCGATGTCGCAAAGTGAGGCCCCGGCAGCTGTAGAGCTGCCGCCCATCCCCGCCAAGCGTTACTTCACCATCGGTGAGGTGAGCGACCTGTGCGGGGTCAAACCCCATGTGCTGCGCTACTGGGAGCAGGAATTCACCCAGCTGCGCCCGGTCAAGCGGGGCGGAAACCGGCGTTATTACCAGCACCACGAGGTGCTGCTGATCCGCCGGATCCGCGAACTGTTGTATCAGGACGGCTTCACCATTTCCGGGGCGCGCAACCGCCTCGACGAGATGGCGGCCCGCAAGCGCGAGGATGTGGAAGAATCCGTCAGCCTGCGCGAGCAGCTGGCGTCCGTCCGCACCGAGATCAAGTCCATCCTGCAGCTCCTGCAGAGCTGAGCCCGCCGGAGGCGTCTTCGCCTCCGTCTGGCCGGTCATTCAAAACACGCCGGCGGTGCGTTCCTGCACCGCCAATCATCTTCACGACCCGTTTTCCCCCGAGGCTTCCCATGACCTACTGTGTCAGCATGCTGCTCGACGCGGGTATGGTGTTCCTGTCGGACTCCCGTACCAACGCCGGCGTCGACCACATCAACACCTTCCGCAAGACGAGCATTTTCCAGCGCCCAGGCGAGCGCGTGCTGGTGCTGATGAGCTCCGGCAACCTGGCGATCACCCAGCAGCTCGTGTCGATGCTGCGGGAAGCCATGGCCGCCCAGGACGGGCGCGAGAACCTCTGGTCGGTGCCCAACATGTTCGAGGCGGCCCGCCACGTGGGCGAGATGCTGCGCGAAGTGCATCGCCGTGACGCCGAGGCGCTGAAGAACTTCGGCATCGACTTCACCGCCGCGCTGATCCTCGGCGGCCAGATCGGCACCGAGCAGCCGCGCCTGTTCCACATCTACGCCGCCGGCAACTTCATCGAAGCCACGCCCGACACCCCCGTGGTGAAGCGTTACACCAGCCTCGACGAAGCCGCCAAGCTGGCGCTGATCTCGATGGATTCGACGATCCGCTCCAACCTGTCGGTGGGCGTGCCGCTGGATCTGACCATCCTCAAGACCAACGAGCTGAAGATTGCCTCGCACATCAGCATCGACGCGAAGAACGAATACTTCGCGATGATCCGCAACCGCTGGAGCGAGGCCCTCGGCCACGCCTTCGACGAGCTGCCCAACCCCGACTGGCTGGATTCGGGCGAGCAGTCGTAAGCCTTACCAGCCCTGGGCCTGACGCCGGGCGCTCTCGCACTCGGCGCGGAAATCCAGAAACTGGCGCAGCCGGCGGGCGTCGATCTTGCCGGCCTCCGCCGCCTCGCGCAGGGCGCAGCCCGGCTCGGTGTCGTGGCGGCAGTCGCGGAAGCGGCACTGGCCCGCATAGAGCCGAAACTCCGGAAAGCTCGCCTCGAGCGCTTCGGAGCTCAGATGCACCAGCCCGAAGGTCTGCATCCCCGGGCTGTCGATGATGCCGCCGCCTTCGGGCAGCGGGTACAGCCGGGCGAAGGTGGTGGTGTGCTTGCCGGTATCCAGCACCTCCGAGATCTCCCGCGTCTCGGCCCGGGCTTCCGGGATCAGGGCGTTGGTGAGGGTCGATTTGCCCATGCCCGACTGCCCCACCAGCAGGCTGGTCTCGCCGATCAGGCGGGCCCGCAGCGCCTCCACGTCATCCAGCGCCGACAGCTCCAGCACCGGATAGCCCAGCGCCGAAAAGGTGGCAAGGCGGGCCCGCGCGTCTTCCAGCCCGGCGGGCAGGTCGGTCTTGTTGAGGACGATCAGCACCTTCACGTGCTGGTCTTCGGCGGCGCACACGCAGCGCGACACGAATTCATCCGAAAAGCTCGGCTCGGTGGCCACCACCATCACCACCTGGGTGGCGTTGGCGGCGATCAGCTTCTGGCGCCACGCATCCGAGCGGTAGAGCAGGCTGGTACGCTCGATCAGCTTGTCGATCACGCCCTGGCCGGGGCCGGTGCTGGCCACCTGAACCCGGTCGCCGCAGGCGAACACGCTCTTCTTGCCCCGGGGCACGCACAGCAGGATTTCGCCGTCGTCGGTTCTAACTTCGTACTGGCGCCCGAAGGCGGCGATGAGGGTGCCGGTGGTTTTCAACGGGCGAGTTCCTGCAGACGGGCGATGCGGATCGCCGCGGGGGGATGGGAGTCGTACACGCTGGAATACACCGGATCGGGCGTGAGCGTGGAGGCGTTGTCCCGGTAGAGCTTGACCAGCGCACTCACCAGCTCGGCGGCCGGCGCGTGGCTGGCGGCGTAGGCGTCGGCCTCGAACTCGTGCTTGCGCGACCAGCGGCTCATCAGCGGGGTGAGGGGAAAGGTGAACACCGGCAGCACCAGCGCAAACAGCACCAGCGTCGGCGCGGTGCCGCTGGCCTGCATCCCCAGCCCTTCAAAGAACCACGCCTGCCCGGCCATGTGGCCCAGCAGCGCGAAGAAGGCCAGGCTGCCTGCGCCGATCACCGCGAGGCGTTTCCAGATGTGGTGATGGTGATAGTGACCCAGCTCGTGGGCCAGCACCGCCTCGACCTCGGCCGGGGCGAGCTTGTCGAGCAAGGTGTCGAAGAAGACGATGCGCTTGGACGCGCCAAAGCCGGTGAAATAGGCGTTGCCGTGGGCCGAGCGCTTGGAGCCGTCCATCACGAACAGGCCCGACAGGCGAAAGCCGCAGCGGGTGAGCAGGGCCTCGATGCGCGTCTTCAGGGCGCCGTCGTCGAGCGGCTTGAACTTGTTGAACAGCGGCGCGATGAAGGTCGGGTAGATCAGCATCACCAGCAGGTTGAACACCAGCCAGAAGGCCCACACGTAAAACCACCACAGGCTGCCCATGGCGGCCATCAGCCACAGCACGAAGGCGATCAGCGGCAGGCCGATGACGGCCGACAGGCCCGCGCCCTTGAGCGTGTCCGCCACGAACAGCCCCGGCGTGAGCCGGTTGAAGCCGAAGCGTGCCTCCAGCCCGAAGCTGCGGTAGATGGTGAGCGGCAGGTCGATGAGCCACGACAGCACCGCCACGGTGGCGATGAAAGCCACCCCGTGGGCGAGGCTGCCCGCCTCGAAGAAGCGCCCGGCCAGGTCATGCAGCGCCTGCAGCCCGCCCCCTACAGTGAGCGCCACCATCAGCGCCGCCGAGATCAGCAGATCCACCACCCCCAGGCGCACCCGCGCCACGGTGTAATCGGCCGCCTTGGTGTGGGCGTCCAGGGTGATGCGGGCGGCAAACGGGGCCGGCACCGCGCCCCGGTGGGCGGCCACATGGCGCATCTGGCGCGTGGCCAGCCACAGGCGCACGAGCAGGCCGGCACCGAGGGCAACAAGGAACAGGGCGGAGAAACTGCTGGCGTTCATCGGGTACGGATCGAGGCTGAGGATGGGTGAAGGCGGCGGGCAAATCCGGGAAACACGCACCGGCGAAACAGGTGTTGCAGAAGGGCGCTGCAGAAGGGCGCAGCGCGCCTGCAGGGCGGCGGAAACGGGCGGCAACGGCGTAGAATCGCGCCTTTACCGATAAAGCGAGCCGATTATGGCACAGGACCAGAATCACCTCATCTGGCTGGACATGGAAATGACCGGCCTCGAACCCGACAGCGACCGCATCATCGAGATGGCGATGGTCGTCACCAACAGCAACCTCGACGTGGTGGCCGAAGGCCCGGTGATCGCCGTGCATCAGACCGACGCGGTGCTCGACGGCATGGACGAGTGGAACAAGAACACCCACGGCCGCTCCGGCCTCATCGAGCGGGTCAAGGCCTCCACCATCAGCGAAGCCGAAGCCGAAGCCACCTACCTCGAGTTCATGAAGCAGTACGTGCCCTCGCGCACCACCCCCATGTGCGGCAACTCCATCGGCCAGGACCGCCGCTTCATGGCCCGCTACATGCCCACCCTCGAAGGCTACTTCCACTACCGCAACCTGGATGTCTCCACCCTCAAGGAGCTCTGCCGCCGCTGGCGCCCGGATGTGTACAAGGGCCTCGAGAAGAAGGGCGCCCACAAGGCCCTGGACGACATCCTCGAATCCATCGCCGAACTGCGCTACTACCGCGAACACTTCCTGAAGGTGTGACGATGGACCGCGCCACCCTGCGTGCCTGGTGGCAGCGCAACCGGCGCCGGGTCATCGGCCTGGCGCTGGTGTGCGTGTTCTTCTTTCTGCTCGGGCGCTTCAGCCACAACACCGTGTCGCCCCTGATGTGCAAGATCTACGGTTGAGGAACCGTCCGCCCCCTGCGTGGTCTGTCTCTACGGACAGACCGTAGCGGGGGCGAACATTCCGCCCCGCCGGCTGGTTTCCGAGTGGTCGAATCGCCCCGCGACGATTCGGCCATTTTCTTTGGCGCGTCGATCCACGACGGGCCAGCCACCAACCGCAAGAGGAAACCTCATGAAACCCGAGATCATCGTCACCGCCTGCGACCTGGATCGCCTCGAAATGCTGCTCGCCATGCCGCCGAACCGCGGCCGCAGCGATCTGGACGGCCTGCGCGACGAACTCGCCCGCGCCACCGTCGTCGACAGCGCCCCCGACCACATCATCACCCCCAGCCGCCGCGCCCGTTTCCGCGAGGAAACCTCCGGCCGCGAATACGAACTCACCCTCGCCTGGCCCCACGAAGCCAGCGCCGCCGAAGGCAAGGTCTCGATCTTCTCGCCCGCCGGCAGCGCGCT
>JAKLLO010000217.1 GCA_023150095.1 Zoogloea sp.
AAGCGATTCAACATAACCGCGCATTACGCAAAGTTGCTGGCGCTGCGCGAACAGAGTTCGCTTGCTGGCAACCGCGCTTCGCGCGCCCTGCGGGTTCGCGTAATGGACGGTTATGTCTGGCGCCCCTGCGCGACGGCCGCTGCGCCGGCTTCACCCGCGCCGCTCAACAGCCAGTCGGCGCGCTCGCGCTCACGCGCCAACGCGAGGGTTTAGCCAGGCGCTGCGCGCGAAGGTGGAGGAACGAGCCCCCGCCCGCCCAGGGCCGTCTGCTGCGCCGGGCTTCAGCGCTTCGCGCTTCTCGCCCCGTGCTCGCAGCCGTCCCTCCCGTCCGCCCCCGCAAGCGGGGGCTCCCCAAAGTCAAAAGCAACCCCGTCGCCGTGTCGCCAGCGCCGACTTTATGGCGCCGTCTCGCCATGACTGACTTTGCGCGGGTCGGCATGCGCTGCAAGGCATAGAGCCGCCTTGCAGCGCACCGCCGAGCGTGTCCTCTTCGTGGCCGTCAAGACCAGGCCCTGCGGGCGCTGCGCGGCCTTGACGGAATCGCTGTCCGCGCCGGGCTTCACTCTTTAGCCGCTACGCGGCGCGGCTAAAGGAAAGATGCTTCTTGCATCGCCGCCGGTCCTGGGGTAAAAACTCGCGTCTACGCGTTTCGACTTCAAACCCGAGGAGAGCCGTCTTCGTTTCCGCCCCGCAAACCCGCATCGCGCCTAGGGAAACCGCCCTCAACTACGACAGGACCGTGTCGGGGCCGTTTCTCTACAACTATCTGCGTGACGGCTACTTCCCCGACCTGGGCCGATATGGGCAATCCGATCCGATTGGGCTGCGAGGGGGCATCAATACCTACGCGTACGTAGACAGCAATCCACTTAGCCACACAGACCCCACCGGAAAAATCATTCCACTACTTGCTCCGCTCATTCAGTTGATTCCGTATGTCGGCGCGGCATCGGTCGGATGGGCAGGTGGGTTCTTTGGCACGAGGTTCATTCAATCCTTCCAGGCGGCATCCGAAGTTTGCACTGCGAGCAGCATCGCACAAGCCGCGTATTACAACTGCGCCATAAAGCACGGAGCAGAATGTCGAAGTCAGTACGAGCTCTGGCAAGGGCTGGCAAGTGACTGCAGGGCCCTACAAGGGGCGTGCGTCGGTAACGCCGCTTGGGGAGTTGTCGGAACATCTTGGCGTGTGCTTCCGATCTTGCTGCGGCCATGAACACGACTGTCAAGAACACCTTTTGGATTGTCGCAGCCGTAGCGGCTTTGACGTTGGCGATCAACTATGAGAAAACCATTGACCTCATTGTCAGATACGTATTGGTGGGCAATGAATTCACCTGGAATGGATACAAGATAGGGGTTGATAGCGGGAAACGTGTCCAATGGCCATATAGCGACCAGTCGGTGTACGTAATGAGTCGGGCTGATCGCAACACTTACGTCCAGTTGCACATTCCGCCGCAGCGCGTCGATCCCAAAGCTGTAGTTACCGATATCTGCAAGCAAGAAAGATGCGCCGGCGTCAGTGAATCCAGCCATCGCCGGAACGATCGGACCGTCGTGACGTATGAGTTCGCTCTGGAGCCAAAGCCGGCTGGCAGGATTCAGAAGTTCATCTTGGTCGAAGGTTCTCGAATCTGGATTATCTATCAAGGCGCAGAGTCGAAGTATGTTGAGTTTGAACCGATGATAACTACGCTCATCGCCGCCATTGCGACAGCTCCAAATGGGAAAACCGGGCCAGAGTAACATTTCCCCCGCCCGCTCTCGCGCGGGCGCTCTCATTTCGACCGGGAAACCAATCTGAACTACAACTACTTCAGGGATTACGATCCGGGCACGGGCAGATACGTGCAGAGTGATCCGATTGGGTTGGCGGGCGGCATGAATCCGTATCTCTACGCCCTTGCCAATCCGTTGTCGTTAATAGACCCGGATGGTCTTCGCGCTGTGATTCAATGTGTCCGGTGTCGCGGCTCAGCTGGGCCATTAAGCTGCTCTGTAAACGAAGACGGTGTTCCTGGCCGCTCATTCAACACGAATATGGGGGCCAATGACCCATCGGGCACGCCGGGCGACCCCTACGGCACGGGCGGGCCGTTGCCTCCTGGGGGATACGATGTCTTCAATGCGCACTCGCCGAAATTTGGGCGAGTTCTTCCAAGTCCAACGAATACTGGACGACCAGGACAAGTAGTTACCCCAGCGGGTACTACGCGCGGCGGTATTCGCATTCACCAAGGTAACTTCTCACAAGGTTGCCTAACGACAGGTGCAGGCCCAGGTGGCGCGGATGTCGAACGTTACGTACGTGAACTCGTCACACGCAATCGAAACACAGGTGGGACGTCACTCACAATTCGGGAGCAAAACTGTGGTTGTAGCTCAACACCCCCCACTTGTCCTTAGGGCATTGTTCTCGCTTTGCTTGATGATAGTGCAGCCATGTGCAGCGCAATCATCAAGTCATGAGCTTGCCGCCGATTACTCCTCGATTGTTCTTGGAGGAAATCTTCGCGGGGCTGGTAACAAGCCATTCAGATTGCAAATGGATTGTTTCGCATCGACTGGCCAGCAGGCTTCTGCAGCAAGGAGATCCTTTGATTACTTGGGAACCGACGGAGAGGCTCCTCGCTGCATCATATCGAAGCTAAACCTGACGATTGCAGGCAAACCAATTCGGTTTCCAGAACGTGGCCTTGAGGATATTGCTAACGTTACGATTCCGACCGGTGTCTATCTCACCACTCGCGGGGACACCGTTGTACTTCACGTCCGAGGAGGAGACGGCACGGGTGCCTACAAAGTTCGCTTCCTAATCGAACGGGGGCGCATCACTGCGCGTGAGATTGAAACATTGGATCCAGAGGGAAATCCTCAGGTCAAACGCGAGGACCTACGAGGTCAGTGAGAACGAGGGGTACGTGGATAGAAAAACCATGATAAGGCCAAGCTCGAATTAGCCTGCGCCTTCCCGCAAAACTCAGTTCCCGCAGCACGGCGATCTGCATAGTGCATGGGGCGGCGAATAGGTTTGTTTGAAGAGAGAAGTCCCTACCCACTCGCCTTTCGGCGGGTAGCCGCTAAGAAGTAGGGCCGCTGCTTGCGGCCCTTCGATTTCCTGCCTACTTCTTCTCCCCTGTGACAAACCCGATGGGCCGTTTCCGTGGCATCGGCGGCTGTTGATTTCCACCCAAACTTGACCCGGGGTTTTCATCTAAAACTGACCCACGGTTTATGCGCGTAGTATAGCTACGCTTTTGTGGATAAGTCTTCGGTTTTCTGGGTTGGTTTATCTCCTTGCTGTTTGTGGGAACGAGTTCGGCCAGGCTGCAGCCTGGCCGAACTCGTTTTGAAGCGCCAGGACTCGTTGCCGGTCTCCACGATGTGGCAGTGATGCGTCAGGCGGTCGAGCAGCGCGGTAGTCATCTTGGCATCGTTGAAGACGCTGGCCCACTCCGTGAAGCAGAGATTCGTCGTGACGATCACGCTGGTGCGCTCATAGAGCTTCGAGAGCAGATGGAAGAGCAGCGCGCCGCCCGACTGGCTAAAGGGCAGATAGCCCAGCTCGTCCAGGATCACCAGGTCCACGTACATGAGCCGGTGGGCCATCTGGCCCTGGCGGCCGCCCGCCTTCTCCTGCTCCAGCACATTGACCAGCTCCACCGTCGAGAAGAAGCGCACGCGCCGGCCGTGGCGCTGCACGGCTTCAATGCCGATGGCGGTGGCCAGGTGCGTCTTGCCGGTGCCGGGGCCGCCGATCAGCACCACGTTCTGCGCCGCCTCCATGAACGCGCCGGCGTACAGCCGCCGCACCAGGGCTTCATCTGCCTTGGACTGGCCGAAGTCGAAGCCGGCCAGATCCCGGTGCGCCGGGAAGCGCGCCGCCGTCATCTGGTAGGCGATCGAGCGCACGTCCCGCTCGGCGGTCTCGGCGGCGAGCAACTCCAGCATCCACTGCTCAGGGTCGAACTCGCTGTGGCGGGCGCGGGCGGCAAGCTCCGGCCAGCTGCTCGCCATGCCGTGCAGCTTCAAGCTCTTCAGCCGGGCGATCAGTTCAACGGACATGATCGGCCTCCGTTTCCGCCGCCTGGCGCAGGGCGTCGTAGCGGTCGACGTTGGCCGCCGGCTCTTCTATCAGCGCCAGGGGTGCTGCAATCGCCGGGACGGGGGCGGCTGCGTCCTTCAGCCGCGCCAGCACGTTCAACACATGCTCGCCGCTGGGGCGGCCCGACTCCAGGGCAAGCTCCACCGCCACCAGGACGGCATCCAGGCCGTGCACGGGGATGGCGGCGAGCACCTGCGCCATCACCCGGTCGCCGCCCGGGTGCTTCAACAGGTGCCGCTGCAGCTGCAGCAGCGGCTCGGGCATCTGGGTAAAGGGCGCACCGTTCCTGAGCGCACCGGGCTTCCTCTCGATCAGATCGATGTAGTGGGTGAAGTCGTAATGCGTCTGGTGGCGTTCGAAGCTCCTCGCATGGCGGGCGACGACCTCGCCGTCGGCCACCACGACCAGCTCGGCGGGGTAGATGCGCAGGCTCACCACGCGGTGGGCCTGTTGGGTCGGCACGCTGTAGCGGTTCCTCTGGAAGTGGATGAGCGCGGTGGACGAGACCCGCACCGGCTGCTCGACGTAGCCGTCGAAGGGCCGCGGGTTGGGCATCAGCTTCATCTGCTCGTCCTGCAGGAGCTCGGCCACGGTGAGCGCCGGCCATTCCGGATGGGCCATCGACTCCCAGGCGGTACGGCACTGTTCGGCCAGCCAGGCGTTGAGGGTGTCCAGATCGGGCCAGCGCCGTTCGCCCGCTTCCCGCCAGATCTGCCGGCGCCGGTCCTGCACGTTCTTCTCGACGATGCCCTTCTCCCAGCCGGCGGCCACGTTGCAGAACTCGGCATCGAACAGATAATGCCCGCTCATGGCGTGGAACCGCGCATTGACCGTGCGCTCCTTGCCGCGGCCAACCTTGTCGACCGCCGTCTTCATGTTGTCGTAGATGCCCCGGCGCGGCACGCCGCCGAAGGCGGCAAAGGCCCGGGCGTGGGCATCGAAGAGCATCTCGTGGCTCTGGCTCGGATAAGCCACCAGCCAGAAGGCGCGCGAGGCGCACAGCTTCGTATGCGCCACTTCCAGCCGCCGCCTTAAGCCCCCGACGAAGGCATGCTCGCAGCTCCAGTCGAACTGGAAGGCCTCTCCCAGCGCGAAGGTGAGCGGCACGAAGGCGGCACGCTTGGGGTTGGCCGTCGTCTCGTCATGCCAGCGTCGCACGAAGGCGCACACCCGGCCGTAGCCGCCCGGGTAGCCTTGCGCCTGGATGGCACGGTACAGGTCGAGCATCGTGCGCCGCTCGCGCTTGATCCGATGGGCGTCCGTCGAGAGCCATTGCCGCAGCGTGTCCGCCCAGGGATCGATGACGCCCGGCGTCTTGCGGGCAGGGTACTTCGGTTCGGTAACCTCAGGCCGGCGCAGCCAGCTGCGCAGGGTGTTGCGGGACAGGCCAGTCTGCCGCGCAATCTCGCGCAGCCCCACCCGGTCGCGGAAATGCATCCGCCGTATCTTTGCCAATAAGCCCACTGTGATCACTCCTCTTGCCCCGCTCAAAAAACAAGCAGGGTAGCTAAATCAGGTGGGTCAAAATTGGATGAAAATTACCCCTCCAGGTGGGTCAATTCTGGGTGGACGTCAACACATGTAATGACCTAATGTACTGACTAGAAACGTATTTTCCTGAAATTGCCGTTTTTATTGTTTTCAGGATAAAAGTGGATAATTCAATCAATTGGGGCGGGCTGCTTCTCTATGCATACTTGCTTCTATGTACGTGGCATGTGTATTTTGGATTATTGTTAAAGATAGGCCTCACCGAGATGGGTTAGGG
>JAKLLO010000008.1 GCA_023150095.1 Zoogloea sp.
ACCGCCGTCGTAAGCGCCAGTGATCGCCGTGGGGAAGGCTCCCCCGCACCCGCGGGGATAGACCCGGAGCAGCCGCGCGGCATGCTCCCGCATGTCCGGCTCCCCCGCACCCGCGGGGATAGACCCCTACGGCCCTTCTGATTTCCCTCCGCTTGTGGGGCTCCCCCGCACCCGCGGGGATAGACCCACGCCGGCGGGCATGATCCGGGTGAGCTTGGGCTCCCCCGCACCCGCGGGGATAGACCCTATTTAAAACAAGTAAATCATTGCGTAGATTCGGCTCCCCCGCACCCGCGGGGATAGACCCGTGTGCTGGAGCGGCGACAACCCGAGCGCTTAGGCTCCCCCGCACCCGCGGGGATAGACCCACACCCAGGGAGACGACCAATGACCCCCGCCAGGCTCCCCCGCACCCGCGGGGATAGACCGCCGAGCCTGGACGCTGCCGAGGCGAACGCCAAGGCTCCCCCGCACCCGCGGGGATAGACCCAGCGCGGTGCGGTATTGCGCCTCGGCCTTGGCGGCTCCCCCGCACCCGCGGGGATAGACCCGCGCACGGCGCCTTGCGGAGCAGCTTTTCCCGGGCTCCCCCGCACCCGCGGGGATAGACCCCCGTACGGCTTCGCGGACCTCTCGATGTGCTTGGCTCCCCCGCACCCGCGGGGATAGACCCCACGTGGCCTTGGCGTCCTTGGGCACTTCGAAGGCTCCCCCGCACCCGCGGGGATAGACCCCCATGCATCGGCGTGGAACGCAATGAAGAGATGGCTCCCCCGCACCCGCGGGGATAGACCCCCGATGGCAGTCGCAGACCCCGCGATGAGGCCGGCTCCCCCGCACCCGCGGGGATAGACCCCATCACGCCCCCATGGTGTACGTCGTCCCGCCGGCTCCCCCGCACCCGCGGGGATAGACCCATGTCCTTGAGCTGGCCGCCCTGCTGGAGCAGGGCTCCCCCGCACCCGCGGGGATAGACCCGGCTACCACATCGGGCACGCGCCCCGGAATTGGTCTCCCCCGCTCCCGCGGGGACAAACAAAACCGCCGAACAACATATCGGCATAACCGATCTTCTAGTATTATCCATTCCGCGTAAGCCGCGCACTACTGTATTTTCACTCAAACTCAATCCAACTCAGGAGCACCACCATGTCTCAAAACCTCGTCTCCCTCGATCTCACCGACGATCTGCCCAAGTTCGATGCGGCGCTGGATGCCATTGAGGGCTTGATGGATGTTTTCGTGTCGCTCACGCCGGAGCAGATGCGCAAGCTCACCAAGATCGGGGAGAAGAGCGAGACCTTCTGCCGGCAGACGGTGGCGATCCTCGACCAGAACCGTCAGGCGCTGCCGCCGGGTTTCGATCTGGATGAGCTGAAGCGCGACCTCGCCGCCTACGATGCACTGCGCCCGCGGCTCAACCGGCTGCAGTCCCTCGTGGCCAAGTGCAGTGACACCCAGGTGGCCCTGGGCAGTGACGTGCTCACTGCCAGCTATGAAGGCTATGGCCTGCTCAAGCTGTTCGGCAAGGCCGACAACGTGACGCCCCTGGTGGAGAGCATGCGCTCCGGGGTGCGCCGCTCGCCCGCCCCCAAGGCCGACGCCGCCGCCTGAGACAAGCCCTTCGCAACACCCGACGCCGGGTGATCGTTCATCGACGTCGGCTTCCGCTGACCCCCATCGACCCTCACTGCCACCCCTTGCGGGGGTCCGCGTCACCCTCCTCCGCCTCATTTTGAGGCGACGCCGGCTGGCGGCGAGGCGAAGTCGGCTTGGCGAGCATCAAAGTCGATGAGCGTTTCTCCCCTCCGGGGGTCGGCGGCACCCCCTCAGGGGGTCTGATTTCATCGAGATCGGCTCGGGTTTCATCAAACTTGGGTGAAACTTCATCGAAGTCGGCTGCCCGCCACCCGACCTCGGCTTGCGGCAAGCCCCGCTTGCCGGCGCGCTACCCTCGGGGGCTGTTCCCTCACCCAAAACCGCCACCGGCCTCATCGATGGCGACACGCTGCGTACTGCCAACGTCGTCGGCCAGGGCCTAGGGGCTTCGGCGCCCGGCACCAGGGGCTTGTCCAGCCACTGCGCCGTGTGTCTGGACCCCGCCCATGCCCGGAAGCTATCCTTGGCGCCCGTCGCGCACGAATCGAAAGCCCGCCATGCAGATCGAGTCCATCGAGATCAAGAACTACCGCCTCTTCCGGGATGCGAAGCTGCGCGACATTCCGCGTCTGTGCGTGCTGGTGGGAGCCAACGGAACGGGAAAATCCACGCTGTTCGACGTGTTCTCCTTCCTGAAGGACGCGCTCAGCATGAACGTGGGCAAGGCCGTCTCCAAGCGGGGAGGCTACAAGGAGCTGGCCAGCCGGGGCTTTGCCCAGGAGCCCATCGAGCTGACCCTGCAGTTCCGGCTGGAGATCACCGGCTACGAGCGCCTCGTCACCTACATCCTGCGGATCGAGCCGGACAAGGCGGGGCGTGCCGTGGTGGCGCGGGAGATCCTGCGTTACAAGCGCGGCGCCAACGGCAAGC
Source organism: Zoogloea sp. (assembly GCA_023150095.1). Lineage (GTDB taxonomy): Bacteria > Pseudomonadota > Gammaproteobacteria > Burkholderiales > Rhodocyclaceae > Zoogloea. Next base: position 2,530 of record JAKLLO010000008.1, read on the forward strand.
CCTTCCACTTTCTCGACTTTGCCTACGGCAATGGCTACGCCATCGCCAACGAGGAGGATTTCTCCAAGGTGGACGAGGAGCTGCGGCGCGAGGACGAGGAACTGGATGCACCAGACATCCTGGCCATCAAGGGACTGGGGCAATTTGAGCGTTTCAAGGCCGCCAGCGCGTTTCGGCTGATGATCGAGAACTGGCACGTTTCGGATTTCCATGTCTCCGAGGCCCGCCCGAGCCAGGAGGACGGCTTTGCCGAGCACCTGTCCAGCCGGGGCGACAACCTTCCCCTGGTGGCGAACTTCCTTTTTGAAAACCATCCGGACCGCTTCAAGCGGGTGCTGGCGTCGATGCAACGGCGGGTGCCGGGGGTCAGCCTGGTGGAGCCGCGGCAGACCGAAGACGGGCGGCTGGTGCTGCGCTTTCAGGACGGCAGCTTCAAGGACCCGTTCATCGCCCGACACGTATCGGACGGCACCATCAAGATGTTTGCCTATCTGGTGCTCCTGAACGATCCCAAGCCCTATCCGCTGCTCGCCGTCGAAGAACCGGAGAATCAGCTCTACCCCGAGCTGCTGCCCGAGCTGGCCGAAGAGTTTCGGGACTACGCCCGGCGCGGCGGCCAGGTGTTCATCTCGTCCCATTCGCCGGACTTCCTCAACGCGCTGTCGCTGGATGAGATTTATTGTCTGCGCAAGGTGGATGGCTTCACGACGATCACGCGGGCCTGTGATTCGGAGAATCTGCGGTCCTTGTACGAGGCCGGCGACCTGCCCGGCTACCTGTGGAAGCAAGGTCTCTTCGAGGGCCTCAACTGATGGCAGGGCGCCTCATCTTTCTGCTCGAAGAGCCCTCGATGAAGGCACTGCTCGACGGCTTGCTGCCGCGGCTCTTCCCGGGCTGGGAGCCCGAGACGCATTTCAAGTGCGTGCCCCACCAGGGCAAGAGCGATCTGGATGCCAGCGTGCCCAGAAAGCTCAATGCATGGCGAATCCCGGGGGATCGTTTCGTGATCGTCCGGGACAACGACAACGCCCAGTGCACCGACATCAAGCAGCGCTATCTGGCGATCTGCCATGCGGCCGGGCGCCCCGACACCCTTGTCCGACTCGTCTGTCAGGAGCTGGAGAGCTGGTACATCGGTGATCTGCAGGCCCTGGCCGAGGCTTTCGACAATCCCAAGCTCGACACCCCGGCCCTGCGCAAGCGGTTTGCCCATCCGGACGAATGGGCGAAACCCTCTGCCGAGGTAGCGCGACTGGTGCCGGGTTTCCAGAAAATCGGCGGCGCCCGGTCGATGGCCCAATGCCTTCAGGTTGAAGGCAACCGCTCACGGAGCTTTCAGGTTTTTGTGGATGGCGTCCATCGGGTCGCGCAGGAGATGGGCACGGTCGGTCCTTGACGGACGACGACCAGAAGCGATCACGCTTCAACCGTATCGCAATGGCCGCCAGCGCGCCGTTCAACATCTCGATTATCTAAAAACGCAGGCGCGCCGACCCGACGCGTCGACGTATCCAGCGCCGCGCCCTCACCCCTCTCCGATCTGCGCGCGCAGCTTCTCCAGCACATCCGCCTCGGTGCGCACGTGAAAGAACGCGCCGGCTTCGTCGGCGCGTTCTTCAAGCACCTGGCAGTGGGCAAACACGGCCTGGCGCAGTTGCTGGGCGGACCACGGCAGGAAGAGCTCGCCTTCAACCAGATCGCGCTGGAAGAAGGTGACGATGGTGCCGTGCAGGCGCATCACGTCGTCGGGGCGGCGGGCGCTCATCACGATGCAGCCGGGGTAGCGGGCCTCCAGCGCGGCGGCGTGTTCGGCCTGGGCTTCGGCGTCGCCCACGTGGTCGATCTTGTTGAAGACGCGCAGGCGGGGCACTTCGTCGGCGCCGATCTCGGCGAGCACGGTGTCGGTGACTTCCAGCTGGCGCTCGAAGCCGGGGTCGCTGGCGTCGATCACGTGGAGCAGCAGCTCGGCCTCAAGCGCTTCGTCCAGGGTGGATTTGAAGGACGCGACGAGGCCGTGGGGCAGGTTCTTGATGAAGCCGACGGTGTCGCTCACCAGCACGCGGGGCACGCTCTCGGGGTAGAGGACGCGGACGGTGGTGTCGAGGGTCGCGAAGAGCTTGTTGGCCACCAGCACCTCGCTGCCGGTGAGGGCGCGCATCAGGGTGGATTTGCCGGCGTTGGTGTAGCCCACCAGCGCCACGCTGGCGAGGCCGCGGCTGCCCTGGCGGCGGGCGCGCTGGGTCTTGCGCTCGGCGTCCATGGCGATGATCTCCTGCTGGAGCTCGGCGATGCGGTCGCGGATCTTGCGGCGGTCGAGCTCGGTGAGGGATTCGCCCGCCCCGCGGCCACCGCCACCGCCCCGCTGGCGCCCCTGGGAGCCGGCCAGCTTGGCCATCTCGCGCAGGCGCGGCGCCATGTAGCCGAGGCGGGCGATCTCCACCTGGGCCTTGGCGGCGCGGGAGCGGGCGTTGCGGTGGAAGATCTCGAGGATGACCATGGTGCGGTCCATCACCTCGCAGCCCACCTCCACCTCGAGGTTGCGCGCCTGGGAAGGCGACAGCTCGTGATCCACCAGCACGAACTCGATCTCGCGGCCGTCGTCGCCGGCCACGTAGTCGCGGACTTCCTGCCGCTTGCCGGCCCCCAGGTAGGCCGCCGTGTCGAAGGTGGTGCGCTTCTGGACGAAGCTGTGGACGACCTGCAGGCCCAGGGTCTTGGCGAGCTCGCGCAGCTCGGTGAGCGAGGCCTCGAACTCGAAGTCGGGCACGGTGGGCAGCTGGACTGCGGCGATCACGGCGTAGATGGGGGTGTCTCGGGCTTCTGTTTGCATGCGGCGCGGGGCGTCTCTCGAATGGTCAAAAGTGGAGTGTACCCGCCATGGGGCCGACAGCCGCGAACTTCGATGAAACGCCCGCTGCCCGGACACCAGCCCGGCGACCGGAGGTGGCGCACTGGCGTGCAATCCCTCAGGCCGCCATGCCCGCCCGGGCAAACCAGTCGGCCAGAAACTCGACGCAGGCCTTCACCTTGGCCGACGCCGACAGGCGCGACGGATACACCGCCCACACGTCGGCCGGCTGGTAATACGCGGGCAGCACCGGCACCAGCAGGCCAGCGGCGATCTCGCGCTCCACGTCCCAGCCCGAGCGCAGGATGATGCCGTGGCCGTCGATGGCCCACTGGCGGACGATCTCGCCGTTGTTGGCCGACAGCGGCCCGCTCACCTTGACCGAGGCGAGGCCATCCGGCCCGGTGAGATCCCAGCGCCCGAAATCCTGGTCGCGCTCGCGGATCGCGATGCAGCGGTGGCGCTTGAGGTCGTCGAGGACGAGCGGCGTGCCCGCCTCGGCCAGATAGGCCGGCGCCGCGCACATCACCCGGCGATTCTTCGCAATGCGGCGCTTGATGACCGTGCCTTCATGCACGTGGCCGACGCGGATGTCGAGCTGGAAGCCTTCCTCGAGCAGATCCACCGCCCGGTCGAGCAGCTCCACCTGGATCTCGAGCTGCGGGTGGCGCCGGGCGAACTCGGACAGCGCCGGCGCCAGCCGGTTGCGCCCGAAGCCGGTGCTGCTGCAGATACGCAGCAGGCCACCGGGCGTGGCCTTCTCGTGGGACAGCGCCTCACCCATCAGGTCCACGTCTTCGAGGATGCGCTGGGCCCAGCTGTGGACGATCTCGCCCTGGGGCGTGAGGGACAGGCTGCGGGTCGTGCGGTGGAGCAGCTTGTCCTGCAGCGCGGCCTCCAGCAGCGCGATGCGCTTGCTCACCGCCGCCTTCGAGAGCCCCAGCTCCCGCGCGGTGGCGGCAAAGCTGCGGTTGCGCACCACCACGCAAAAGACGCGCAGGTCTTCGAGCTGGGGCTTGATGTTCACGAATCGTGGTCTCTGGATTCACAGTGGCGGCGATTGTAAATAGAGCGTCGCCCATTAAGCTAGGCAGCCTCAGTCATCCATCACGCCCCGAAAGGACAACCCATGAAGCACCGGATCGCGGTGATCGCCGGCGACGGCATCGGCAACGAAGTCATGCCCGAGGGCCTGCGCGTCCTCGAGGCGGCGATGGGCAAGTTCGGCCTGGCGCTCGAATTCACCACCTTCGAGTGGGCCAACTGCGACTACTACCTGCAGCACGGCAAGATGATGCCCGACGACTGGTTCGACCAGCTCAAGGGCTTCGACGCGATCTACTTCGGCGCGGTGGGCTGGCCCGCCACGGTGCCGGACCACGTCTCGCTGTGGGGTTCGCTGATCAAGTTCCGCCGCGATTTCGACCAGTACGCCAACGTGCGCCCGGTGCGCCTGATGCCGGGCATCCCCTGCCCGCTCGCCAACAAGAAGGTGGGCGACATCGACTTCTTCGTGATCCGCGAGAACACCGAGGGCGAGTATTCGTCCATCGGCGGGCGCATCTTCGAGGGCACCGAGCGCGAGACGGTGATCCAGGAATCCATCTTCACCCGCAAGGGCACCGACCGCATCCTGAAGTTCGCCTTCGACCTGGCCCAGTCGCGCCCCAGGAAGCACCTCACCTCGGCCACCAAATCCAACGGCATCGCCATCAGCATGCCCTACTGGGACGAGCGCCTGGAGGCGATGGCCGGCCACTACCCGGACGTGCGCTGGGACAAATACCACGTGGACATCCTCACCGCGCGCTTCGTGCTGAGCCCCGAGCGCTTCGACGTGGTGGTGGCGTCCAACCTGTTCGGCGACATCCTGTCGGACCTCGGCCCGGCGTGCACCGGCACCATCGGCATCGCCCCGTCGGCCAACCTCAACCCGGAGCGCAGCTTCCCGTCGCTGTTCGAGCCGGTGCATGGCTCGGCGCCGGACATCGCTGGCCAGGGCATCGCCAACCCCATCGCGATGATCTGGTCCGGCGCGATGATGCTGGACTTCCTCGGCAACGGCGACGCCCACTACACCGCCGCCCACGACGGAATCATGCAGGCCATCGAGCACGTGCTCACGTCCGGCCCGCGCACGCCGGACATGGGCGGCACCGCCACCACCGCCGAGCTCGGCAAGGCCATCGCAGCGGCGCTCGAACAGGCGTCCTGAGGCAGCCGTCGGGTGCCGCGCCGCAGCGCCCCGAAACGGGCGCCATTCCCCCGAAACGGGCCCGCCATAAAGCTCAAGCCACCCCGGCGGGTGCCGATAAGTCTCCATCGCAGGCAAACCGCCGCAAGGCCAGGCGGGCCGCATGTCCGGCCCAGCATCCGCACGCCTGAAACCGCCTGCAGGCAAGGATCAACACCCCATGCGACGTTATGCACCTGTCCAGCTTTCGGACGAGGACAGCGGTGAACATCTCGGCCGGGGCGGCCGCGTCATGGTCGTCGATGACGACCACGCGACCCGCGCCCTGCACCGCGCCATCCTCGCCGCCCGTTTCGACGTGGTCACCGCCGGCTCCGGCGAGGAGGCCCTCGAGCAGTGCCGCATCCACACCCCCGACCTGGTGGTGCTGGATGTGCCGATGCCCGCCATGACCGGCTTCGAGACCTGCCGCCGGCTCCGCGAGTTCACCAGCATCCCGATCATCTTCGTCACCGGCGCGGCCTCGCTCGACGAGAGCCTCGAAGCCTTCGACGCCGGCGGCAACGACATCCTCCGCAAGCCCGTCACGCCCGACATCTTCCTGCGCAAGGTCGGCGTGCTCATCCACCAGTACAAGGCCGCCGCGTCGCTGGCCGAGGAGAAGCAGGCCCTCGAGCGCATGGCGATGGGCTTCCTGTCGAGCGTGAGCCAGAACGGCGTGCTGCTCAACTTCATGCGCGGCAGCGTCGCCTGCCAGGACTACCACGAGCTGGCCGACCACCTGCTGACCGCCACCCGCGAGCTGGGCCTCGAGTGCTGCCTGATGATCCGCCACCAGGGCGGCACCGTCACCGCCACCGACGGCGGCGAACCCTCGCCCATCGAGATCTCCATCCTCAACAACGCCGCCGGGATGGGCCGGCTGTTCCAGTTCAAGACCCGGCTGGTGGTGAACTACGACCGCGTCTCGATCATCGTCTCCAACATGCCCGACGAGACCACACAGACAGAACGCGCGGGCATCCTCCGCGACAGTCTGGCGATTCTCGCCGAAACCGCCGAGGCCCTCGCCATCAACGTGGACATCCGCCAGGCCGCCAGCAAGCGCGCCGAGCAGCTGCAGATTGCGCTGGGCGAGGCCGAGTCGGTGCTGATGTCGCTGGGCGAGCAGCACCGGGTGATGATGGTGGACACCCGGCTCCTGCTGCAGGAGCTCGCCGAGGCCATCGAGAAGTCCTACACCTGGCTCGACACCACCCAAGCCCAGGAGGCCGCCATCAGCGCCACCCTCGACGAGTCCATCAAGCGCATCCTCGGCCGCCTCCATTCCGGCGGCAACTTCGACGAGCAGTTCTCCCAGGTCATCAGCGCCCTCAAGGCCGGCCAGATCCAGAGCGCCCGCATGATCAAGGACTGACACGCCGCCCCGGCTTGACCCGCGCGCAGGCCGGGCGTAAATCTCCCGTCACGTCCCGCTGAGGACGCATCACGGGAGAGGCCGCATGCGCATCACGCACACCCTGCAACACGCCCTCGGGCGCACCCGGCGGCAGCTCACCCGCCTCGACGACCAGCCCCTCGGCCGCGCCACGCTGCTGGTCGTGCTGTTCCTCGACCTGTTCATCCTGGTGTCGATCTTCGACGGGCTGGCCGCCCACACCCGCCAGCTCACCGCGCCGGACGAATACATCCCCCACACCTGCCGCAGCCTCGTCATCGACCAGGACTGGACGCCGGCCAGCCGCCTTGCCCGGCTGTCGGCGCTGGCGAGCCACACCGACACCCTCGCGCCCCACGACCACCCCGACCACCACCCCGCCTGCGCGCCCTACCTCACGCTGATCGAACGCATCGAGGCCGACAAGGGCGCCGTCGGCCTGCTGGAAACCCGCCGGCGGCTCGACCGCGAAGCCCGCGAGCTGCAGCTCGGCATCGACCGCCTCAAGGGCGCCTACGACACCGCGCTGCTGGAGCGCATGGCCGGCGACGCGCCCGGGCAGACGCCGGTGGACGCCAGCAAAGCCGAGTTCCGCACCAAGGCGGCCGCGCTCGACGGCATCAAGACGCGCCTCGCCACCCTCGACACCACGCTCGACGCCCACCCCGCCGTCCGCGCCCTGTGGACCGCACTCGACCAGCGGCCGGCCGCCGAGCGCCAGGCGCTGATCGACGACCTTCACCGCCTGGAGTTCTGGTTCCCGGTGAAGCAGCTGGGCATGCAGCTCGTCTTCCTGCTGCCCCTGTTCGTGGCCTTCCTGGCCTGGAACAACGCCAGCCTCCGCAAGGGCCGCAGCCTGCAGACCCTCGTCTCGGCCCATCTGCTGGTGGTGAGCTTCATCCCGATCTTCTTCCGGATCGTCGAGACCATTTACCGGATCATCCCGCGCAAGTTCCTCGCCGCGCTGTTCGACTTCCTCGAAGCCTTCAAGCTGGTGGCGATCTGGCACTACCTGATGATGGCCGTCGTGATCGGCGCAGCCCTGCTGGTGATCCACCTGTTCCAGAAGAAGCTCTTCTCCCGCGAGCGCCTGCTGGAACGGCGCATCAGCAAGGGCGAATGCCAGGGCTGCGGCCGCCACCTGCCTGCCGATTCGGCCGCCTGCCCCTTCTGCGGCTACGCCCAGCTCCGCCCCTGCCCCCACTGCCAGGGGCTGATGCACCGCCACGCGCCCTTCTGCCGGCACTGCGGCGGGGCGGCGGCTGGCTGAAGGCGACCGGCGTTATCCTTGCGTCTTCGCCGCCACGCCGTTCATCCATGCCCCACCAGCAGATCCTCAGCTTCACCACCCGCCCCCGCGCCACCCACGACATCACCGCCGACGTGGCGGCGGTGGTGCGCGCCTCCGGCATCGAATGCGGGCTGGCCCACGTCTTCGTGCAGCACACCAGCTGCTCGCTGCTCATCACCGAAAACGCCGACCCGGACGTACGCCGCGATCTCGAAACCGTCTTCGCCCGCCTCGCCCCCGACGGCGACCCGGCCTACCGGCACGATCTGGAAGGCGACGACGACATGGCCGCCCACGCCCGCAGCGTGCTGTCGGACGTGGGCCTGACCGTGCCGGTGGGCGGCGGCCGCCTGCTGCTGGGCACCTGGCAGGGCATCTTCCTGTGGGAACACCGAGCCCAGCGCCACACCCGGCGGGTGGTTGTCACAATGATTGGCTGATCGCCCGATCCCCAAGCCCGTCACGGGGATTCGGTGGCGCCGGTGCTATGCTCGGCGGATTAGCCACTGGCCGTGCCGCCACCGGCCATCGCGTCTTCCGGAGTACCGTTCATGAGATCCGCCCAGAAATCCCCGCTGTCCCTGCGTCCGCTGGTCGTGGCCACGGCCCTCGCGCTGGCCGCCCCGGCCGTGCTGGCCCAGACCGCCGCCAAGCCCGTCCCTGCAACACCGGTCGTCGCACCCACCCCCGCCCCCAAGCCGGTGGCAACGCCCGCGCCGGCTCCGGCAGCGGCCAAGCCGGCCACGCCTGCGGCCCCGACAGCCCCCGCGCCGGCCGCCGCGGCCGTGCCCGGCGCCCCGGCCGACCCGAACGCCGCGCCGCCGGCACCGCCTCCGCCGCCCCTGTCGGACATCATCCTCACCAACGGCGACGTCATCACCCTCGACGACAAGCGCCCGAGCGCCCAGGCCATCGCCATCAAGGGCACCAAGATCATCGCGGTGGGCAAGAGCAAGGACATCCTCGCTCGCTGGAAGAGCGAAGGCACCGAGGTGGTCGACCTGGCCGGCAAGACCGTCGTGCCGGGCTTCATCGACGCCTGGGGGCAGATGTCGCGCCTGGGCCTTGCCACCGTGGCGGCCCAGCTGCAGTCGCCGCCCGAAGGCAGCGTTGCCGACGTGAACGGCCTGCTGCGCGCCCTGCGCGACTGGAGTAAAGGTGATCTTGCCCAGCGCTTCGGCTGGACCATCGGCTTTGGCTACGACGACAGCCGCCTGCGCGAGCAGCGGCCGCTCTCCCGCACGGATCTCGACAGCGTCTCCCGCGACAAGCCGGTGCTGATCGTCCATGCCTCCGGCCGCCAGGTGGTGGCCAACAGCGAGGCGCTCAAGCTCGCCGGCATCACCCGCGACAGCATCGACCCGCCGGGCGGCACCATCGGCCGCTGGCCGGGCTCGAAGGAGCCGGATGGCGTGCTCGACGGCGCCGCCGCCACCGCGCTGCTCGGCACGCTGCCGCAGCTGTCGAAGGACGAGCGGATGGCGATGATCCAGCAGGGCCAGAGCTTGATGCTCCAGAACGGCTACACCACCGCCGTCGAGGCCCGCGCCACGCCGGACGACCTGGCCCTGTACACCCAGGCGGCGGATGCCGGCCTCCTCAAGCTCGACGTGGCCTTCTACGCCGATCTCGCCAGCGCCGGCAGCGTGCTCAAGGGCCACAAGAGCATCGGGCCCAAGTACTACAAGAGCCGCCTGCGCCTGGCGGGGGTTTCGTTCGCACTGGATGGCGTGGCCGAAGACCGCAGCGCCTGGCTCACCCAGCCCTACCAGCTGCCGCCGCCGGGCAAGCGCACCAAGTTTGCCGGCTACCCCGGCGCGACGGACGAAGTGGCCACCGAGCTCGCCACCCGCGCCTGGGCCAACGGCTGGCAGGTGGCGGTTCAGGCCAACGGCGACGCGGCCATCGACCAGTTCATCGGGGCGATCCGCGCCGCCGCCGCCAAACACCCGGCCAAGGATCGCCACCCCCTGCTGGTGGGCGCCCAGACCATCCGCGACGACCAGCTCGACGCCCTCAAGGAAGCCGGCGCCAGCCTGAGCTTCGCGCCCCAGCGGCTGGCGATGTCCAGACCCGCGCTGGGCGATTACCTGCTCGGGCCGGAGCGCACCGCCCGCTTCGCCCCGGTGGGCAGCGCCAGGCAGCGCGGCATCACCACCCTGCTCCACGCCGACCCGGCCCTGGTTGCCCCGTCGCCCTTCGGCGTGATGGCCGCGGCGATCAAGCGCCCGGTGGGCGAAGACCAGCAGCTCGCCCCGCTGGACGCGCTGAAGGCCCTCACCCTGCTGCCAGCGCGGCAGCTGGGCGAAGAGAAGATCAAGGGCAGCATCGCCGCCGGCAAGCTGGCCGACATCACCGTGCTGTCGGCCAACCCCCTCAAGACGCCGGCCGACAAGCTCGGCGAGATCCGCGTCACCGGCGTGGTGAAGGAAGGCGCGGCCGTCTTTGGCGGGCCGGACGGCGGGGTGCCGATCATCCGCTGACCCCTGCAGCCGGGCGCCAGCCGGTGCCCGGTCCTGCCCCAGTTAAGGGACGCCCCTAAGCAGGAAACCTAAGCGACTCCCGAATTATCCCGGGCGCGGCGGATGGCTATAGTCGATGGTCACCGGCCAGCGATGGCCAGCCGTCTTGCCCGCATGAACAATTCGCTGCTCTTCAAGGCCGGCAGCGCGTGGCGCACCTTGCTCGCGCCCCTCGACCGGCCCCTCCTGCTGCTCACCGTCGTCCTGCTCGCCTTCGCCACGCTGATCATCTCCAGCGCGTCACCCCAGCGGATCAACGCCCACCTCACCAATCTGGCGGTGGGCGTCGCCTGCCTGCTCGCGGCGGCCCACGTGACGCCCCAGCGGCTGCGCGTCGTCACGCCACCCCTGTACGCTGCCGGCATCGTGCTGCTGATCGCCGTGGCGCTGTTCGGCGACATCTCGAAGGGCGCCCAGCGCTGGCTGAACCTGGGCTTCACCCGCGTCCAGCCGTCCGAGATCCTCAAGATCGCCGCGCCGCTGATGCTGGCCTGGTTCTACTTTCAGCGGGACGGGGTGCTGCGTCACCGGGATCACCTCGCGGCGGTGGGCCTGCTGATGCTTCCGGTGCTGCTCATCGCCCGCCAGCCGGACCTGGGCACGGCGATCCTGGTGTTCCTGTCGGGTTTCTTCGTGCTCTTCCTGGCGGGCATTCCGTGGAAGTGGATCGCACCGCTGGTGGTGGCGGTGCTCGGCGTCGTGGTGGTGCTGGTGCTGTTCGGCGACGACCTGTGCCAGAAGGATCGGCCCTGGCCCTTCCTGCGGGAATACCAGAAACATCGGGTGTGCACCATGCTCAACCCCACCTCCGACCCGCTGGGCAAGGGTTTTCACATCATCCAGGCGATGATCGCCACGGGGTCGGGCGGGGTGTGGGGCAAGGGCTGGGGCCTGGGCACCCAGACCCAGCTCGACTTCCTGCCCGAGCGCCACACCGACTTCATCTTCGCGGTGCTGGCCGAGGAGCTCGGGCTGGTCGGCGCGCTGGCCCTGCTGACGATCTACATCCTGCTCGTGCTGCGGGGCATCGGCATTGCGCTCGCCACCAAGGATCGCTTCGGGCGCTACGTGGCGGGCAGCCTGACCCTCAGCATCTTCTCCTACGCCTTCGTGAACATGGGCATGGTGACCGGCATGCTGCCGGTGGTCGGGGTGCCGCTGCCCTTCATGAGCTACGGCGGCACGGCGCTGGTGATCCTGTGCATCTCGCTCGGGATGCTGATGTCCATCGCCCACGACCGCAACGCCGGCCGGGCGAGCAAAGCCGCCCTCAGCCCAGGCTGAGGCGTACCAGCTCGGCCACGCTGGCCACCCCCAGCTTGTCCATCATCCGCGCCTTGTGAACCTCCACCGTCCGCGGACTGATGGCGAGCTCCGCAGCGATCTCGCGGTTGTGGCGGCCCGCCACCACCCGCTCCATCACCTCGCGCTCCCGCTGGGTCAGGCCGTCGATCCGGCGGCGCGCCTGGTCGCGGCTCGCCGCGGCGTCGATGGTCTCGCGCTGGCGCGCGAAGGCTTCGCCGATGGCCGCCAGCAACCGCCCCTCGTCGATGGGCTTCTCGAGGAAATCCACGGCCTGGGCACGAAACGCCGCCCGGGCCGAATCCACATCTCCGTGGCCGGTCATGATGACCACCGGCAGGCTGGCGCCCTGATCGAGCAGGGTGCGCTGCAGGGTCAGCCCATCCATTCCGGGCATGCGGATGTCGAGGAGCAGGCAGCCGCGCCAGTGGGGCTTGAAGGCCCGCAGCCAGCTGTCGGCATCGGCGAACATGGCCACCCGGTAGTCGTGAATGCCCAGCAGCAGCCCCAGCGCGTCGCGCACCGAGGGGTCGTCGTCGACGATGAATACGGTCAGGTTGTCGGTCATGGTGTGATGGCTTCCCGGATCGGCAGGACGAGCCTGAACTGCCCGTGGCCGGCGACCTCGCCCGTCAGGCTGCCGCCGTGCGCCTCGGCAATGGCCCGGCTGATGGCCAGCCCCAGGCCCATCCCGCTCGATTTGCCGGAATAGAAGGATTCGAAAACGAGCCCGAGCTCCCGCGCCGTGAGGCCGGGGCCGGAATCCTCGACGCAGATGCAGACCCGATCGTCCGCCAGGACGTCGGCCCGGACGCTGACCCGGCGAGGCCCGCCGGCCTGCGCCTGCACCGCGTCGAAGGCGTTGGACAGCAGGTTGCGCAGCACGACCTCCAGCTGGAGCCGATCGGCCAGCAGATGGAGGTCCGGCGCGTCGTTCACCGTGAATGCGATCCCCGCCGCGGCAGCCTTGTCCCGGTAGTGTTCGGCGGCGGCCTCGACGAGGCTGCCCAGGGCCACGTCCTCGAGACGGGTGGCGCCGGTGCGGAAGAAATCCCGCAGCCGCTGGACCACCTCGCCCGCCCGTCGGGCCTCGCTGCGCATGCCGTGGATGGCCGCATCGAGCCGCGCCCCGCTCTCGCCCCGCGCCTTCAGGGTGTCGTAGGCCGAGGCGTAGGCGCCCATCGCGGTGAGCGGCTGGTTGAGTTCGTGGGCCAGGGCGCCCGCCATCTCGCCGGCGGCGGCAAGGCGCAGGGTCTGGCGAAGCTCGTCGCTGGTGCGGCGCTGTTCATCCACGACGCCGCCGATGAGAAAGCCGATCAGCGCCATCACGAAGGCCAGCATCTGCAGCTCGGCCACCGTCACCGCGCTGAAGTCGAGCCACTGCACCGCCACGATCACCCCGATCTGCAGCAGCATCGCCGACACGATGGCGCCGGCCATGCCCTGCCGCGCCGCCGCCCAGGCGATCGGCACGAACAGCCAGTAGAACAGCTTGAACCCGCTGCCGCCGCCCAGCCCGAATGTCACCAGCAAGGCCACCACGCACAGCAACGCGTAGCCCAGGGTTTCCCAGCGCAGCACCGCCGCCTTCAGCATGAAGCGGCCGCGCTCGCCGGCCAGCCACCAGAACAGCGGCATCGCCAGCGCAATGCCCACCATGTCGCCCACCCAGAACTGCAGCACGCCACTGCGCCAGCCCTCGGCCGGCAGCAGCTCCAGCGCGCAGAGGCCGGTGAGGAAGACCACGCTGTTGAGGAGCGTGCCCAGCACCACCGGCACCATCCAGTCCAGCAGCGCCGAGCGCCCGTCGAGCAGCGATCCGGGCTCCATGCGCCGGCGGAGCACTTCTGCCAGGGCCAGATATCCGCCGGCGAGCATCAGCGCCGACAACAGGCTGCGCCACCATTCGAGGGGCACGCCCCGCACGAGGAACTCGCTGACCACCACCGCCACGACGAACGCCCCGCGCGCCAGCGGCCCCTGTCGCAGCACATAGACCAGCCCGAGGGCGGGCGCGGGGTTCCAGGGCGTGATGTTCAGCCCGTGCAGCGGATGGATGAAACTCGCCGCATCCAGGGCGACATACAGGCTGATGAAGACGAGGGGAAGCAGATGCTTGCGCAAGAAGGACGCCGGACGGATGGAGATGGCGTCATTGTGAAGCCGGCGCCCCGATCGCGTAACAAGGGAAACCCGTACGGGATTCCACTACGCGCTTCCCGAATTTCCCGGGGCGGCGCGGCCGGGTACCGTAGGGCCAACTCCTCACTGTTCCCGGATCATGCTCTCCCTGGCCGCATCTGCGCCTGAAATCGCGGCTGCCGCAATTTTCGCGGTCGCCGTCGCCCACACTTTTTCGACCCGCTTCTTCGCCCATCTGGCCCACCTCCAGCCGCGTCACGCCGGGCTGTGGCACCTGCTCGCCGAGGTGGAGGTGGTGTTCGGGCTGTGGGCATTCGTGCTGGTCGCCGTGCTGTTCTGGCTGAACGGGCAGGATGCCGCGGTGGCCTACCTTGAAGGACGCAACTTCACCGAACCGATGTTCGTGTTCGTGGTGATGGTGATCGCCGCCAGCCGCCCCATCGTGAGCACGGTGATCGGCGTGGTCCGCCTGCTGGCGTCGGTGATCCCGATCCATCGCGCCGTGGCGACCTACTTCCTGTGCCTGTCGGTGGTCCCGCTGCTGGGCTCCTTCATCACCGAACCGGCCGCCATGACCCTCGCGGCGCTGATGCTGCGCGACGGCTACTACCAGCAGGGCCTGTCCAACCGCCTCAAGTACGCCACCCTGGGGATGCTCTTCGTGAATGTCTCCATCGGCGGCACGCTGACCCATTTTGCCGCGCCGCCGGTGCTGATGGTCGCCGCGAAGTGGCAGTGGGACACCCTCTACATGATCTCCCACTTCGGCTGGAAGGCGGCCTTCGCGGTGTTTGCGAACGCCATCATCCTCACATGGTTCTTCCGGGAGGAGCTGGCCGAGCGGGGCCAGATAGACCCTGACACCCGACGCGCCCCGGTCCCCGTCGCGATCAGCGGCATTCACCTCGGCTTTCTGATCGGGGCGGTCTTCTTCGCCCATCACCCGGTGGTGTTCATGGGGCTGTTCCTGTTCTTCCTGGGCTTCACCGAAGCCTACAAGACCCACCAGGACCGCCTGATCCTGCGCGAAGGCCTGCTGGTGGCGTTCTTCCTGGCCGGGCTGGTGGTACTCGGCGGGCTCCAGCAGTGGTGGCTGCAGCAGGCGCTGGTGGGCGTCGAGCCGACCCTGCTGTACTTCCTCGCCACCGCGCTGACCGCCCTGACGGACAACGCCGCACTGACCTACCTGGCCTCGCTGGTGGACGGCGTGTCGCCCGAATTCAAGTACGCCATCGTGGCCGGCGCGGTGACGGGCGGCGGCCTCACCTTCATCGCCAATGCGCCGAACCCCGCCGGCGTGGCGATCCTCAAATCGAACTTCGACGACGAATCGATCAGCCCGATGGGCCTGTTCCTCGCCGCGCTGCCGCCGACCTGCGTCGCCGTCCTGGCCTTCCAGGTGCTGTGATGCCGGCCACGAGCCCGATCCTCCGGTCACGCGGGCTTCAATGGGTGCTGGTCAGCCTGTTCCCACGCCTGCGGGCCTGGCCCGTGCGCGACTGGCCGGGCGTGCTGGAGAAGGCGAGAGCGGTCGAAGCCGATACGGTCGAGCGCGTCCTGGTGATCGCAAGCCTGCTGCTGGTGACCTGGCTGCTGCGCCCGCCAACCGGCCTCGAGGTGCCGCAGCCCCTGCTCTTTCTGGCCCAGATGGCCCTCGCGGTGCCGGCTCTGCTGGTGCTGACAGGGCCGTTCTACCTGCGACGGCTCCGCCGCGGCCTGCAGGCCGCCTACCGCCAGGATCACCCGCCTGCCGCGCCGCCCGGCTCCGACGCCCCCTGACCCGGAGCGCGCGACCATGAACACCTCCACCGAACAACCGGCAGGCCACGCCCGTCACCGGCTGCTGATCCCCATCGACGCCACTGCGCCATCGAAATGGGGCATTGCCCACGCGCTCCGGACTCATCGGGAGGCCGGGCCGGTGGCGGTGTGCCTGCTCTACATCGTCGCGCCGGTGCACCACTGGACGGTGCGACGCTTCCGCACCGAGCCGGAGATCCACCGCCACTTCGAGACCCGCTCGCGGGTCTTTCTGGAAGAGGCCGCCCAGCCCCTACGGGACGCCGGCATCGTCTGCCGCTGTGTGTTCCGCGAAGCGCCGCCCGTGCCGGGCATCCTCGACCTGGCCGAACAGCTCGGCTGCACCGCCATCGTGATGCCGGAACCCGGCTGGCCGGACATGCTGGGCAGAAGCCTCGCCCGACGGCTGCAGCGCGCCCGGCGCGACATCCCCGTCACCCTGGTCCGCCCGCCGACAGCCCTGGAACGGGCTACTTGAGGCTGGACAGGTAAGCCACCACCGCCTCGATGTTCTGCTCGCCCAGGGCCATCACCGCCGCGGTCATCGGCGGGTAGATGCGCTCCGGACCACCCTTCAGGTAGCGCTTGAGGGTCTGGCGCAGGTATTCCGGCTGCTGGCCGGCGAGCCGCGGGAAGTTCTCGCCGCCGTGCGCCTCGGGGCCGTGGCAGCGCACGCAGTTGCGCGCAAACAGCTGGCCGCCCTCGGCAGAGCGCGGGCCCGGCGTGGTGACCGACGGCGTCGCCGGCAGGTTGGCATAGTAGTAGGCCACGCTGGCCTTCTCGTCGGCGCTGAGGGCCTTGCCCAGCCCCTGCATGAAAGGCTCGAGGCGCCGCCCGGTGCGGAACACCTCCAGCTGGTTGAGCAGGTAAATGGGATGCTGGCCGGCCAGGTTGGGCAGCTCGGCATAGCGGGCGCCGGCCTGCTCGCCGTGGCAGTTGGCGCAGAACTGGGCCACCTTGCGGCCAGCGTCGATGGCCGCCTTCTGCTCGGCCGGCGTGCCCTTCTGCACCCGCGCGAGGTTGTCGCGCCCATCCGCCGGCGTCGCCGCCGCGGCCGACACGGCCAGCCCACACAACGCTGCGGCCAGCAGTGTCGCCGCGGCCTTCGGTTTGATACCCATCATCGGAACCCCTTTGTGGCTGGCCGGCAAAATGGCCCACCGCCTGATCTGGGCATTGTAGCCGCCCACCTGGAACTACAATTCCGCCTTTGTCACACTCATCGACCGCATGTCCGCCGCCTCCGCCCCCTCCCACAGCACCGTCCGCGTCGCCATCATCGGCGGCGGGCCGGCCGGCCTGATGGCCGCCGAGACCCTGGCCGCCGCCGACATTCATGCGGATGTCTTCGACGCCATGCCATCGGTGGGGCGCAAGTTCCTGCTCGCCGGCAAGGGCGGGCTCAACATCACCCATTCCGAAGGGTTCGAGGCGTTCGTGTCGCGTTACGGCACGCGCCGCACCGAGCTTGAACCGATGGTCGCGGCATTTTCGCCCCAGGCCCTGCGCGACTGGGTCGAGACGCTGGGCGTGACCACCTTCGTGGGTACGTCGGGCCGGGTGTTTCCCGCCGAGATGAAGGCCGCGCCCCTGATGCGGGCCTGGCTGCAGCGCCTGCGCGCGGCCGGGGTGCGCATCCACGTGCGCCACCGCTGGACGGGCTGGAACACCGACGGCAGCCTGGCCTTCGCCACGCCCGCCGGGCCGCTGGCGGTGGCGGCCGACGCCACCCTGCTGGCCCTGGGCGGCGGCAGCTGGGCGAAGCTCGGCTCCGACGGCGCCTGGGTGCCGTGGCTGGCAGAAAAGGGCATTGCCGTCGCGCCGCTGCGCCCGGCCAACTGCGGCTTTCTGGTGGCCTCGCCCCGCGCCGCGGCGGGCTGGAGCGAGCATCTGGCGAGCCGCTTTGCCGGCCAGCCCCTCAAGTCGGTGGCGATGCGCCTGGCGGGCGACGCGGCCCCGCCCCGGGTCGGCGAAGCCATGCTGACCGCCGACGGCATCGAGGGCAGCCTGATCTACGCGCTGTCGGCCGCCATCCGCGAACGCATCGAGACCACCGGCGAGGCGCTGCTTGAGATCGACCTCGCCCCCGGCCGCCCGCTGGAACGGGTGCAGGCCGAGGTCGCCCATCCCCGCGGCGCCCGCTCGCTGGCCAGCCACCTGCAAAGCCGTGTCGGCATCGCCGGCCTCAAGATGGCGCTGCTGCGCGAGTGCCTGCCGGCCGACGCGCTCGCCGATCCGACCCGTCTGGCCTCTGCCATCAAGGCCCTGCCGGTGCGCCTGGTGGCGCCGCGGCCGCTGGACGAAGCGATCAGCAGCGCCGGCGGCGTGCGTTTTGAAGACCTGGACGACGGCCTGATGGTGAAGCGCCAGCCCGGCCTGTTCTGCGCCGGCGAGATGCTCGACTGGGAGGCGCCCACCGGCGGCTACCTGCTCACCGCCTGCTTCGCCAGCGGCCGGCGGGCCGGCGAGGGCGTGCGCGACTGGCTCGCGGCGGGGGGCGGGCGTCACACGATTTAACGAGCCGGTCATCGGCCGGGGGCTAGAGTGGGCGCTCCCCTCTCCCCCAAAGGACGTCCCGCCATGCTTTCCACCATCATCATCGGCCTCGTCGTCGGTCTCGTCGCCCGCTTCGTCAAACCCGGCGACGACAGCATGGGCTGGATCAAGACCATCCTGTTCGGCATCGGCGGCTCCATGGCCGCCACTTACGGCGGTCAGGCGCTGGGCCTGTACCAGGCCGGCCAGGGCGCCGGCTTCATCGGCTCGGTGGTGGGCGCCGTCGTGCTGCTGATCGTCGCCGGGAAGCTCGGCCTGAAGTAATCCGCACGCCCGCCGGGGCAGTTTTGTTCAAGACGCCCGGCGGACATCGCCGCTACCTTGGGGCTCGTACCCTGCGAACCCCATCCGGTGATGTCCATGAACCTCGTCCTCTCGATGGCCGCCTTTGCGCTGGCGGCCTCCCTCTCCCCCGGCCCGGTGAATCTGGTGGCCCTCGGCGCCGGCGCCCGCCACGGCTTTCGGGCCAGCCTGCGCCACGTGACCGGCGCCACCGTCGGCTTCACCGTGCTGCTGGTGCTCACCGGCCTTGGCCTGCAGGAGATCCTGCTGCGCTGGCCGGGCCTGACCGACCTGGTGCGCTGGGCCGGCGTGGCTTTTCTGGTGTATCTGGCGATCCGCCTGGCGGCCGATGATGGCCGGCTCGCCGCCGGGCCGGCCGACGCGGGGCCGACGCTCATCGCCGGCGCGGTGATGCAGTGGCTCAACCCGAAGGCCTGGCTGGCCGCGGTGGCCGGCACCGGCGCCTATCTGGCCGACGGCGATCCGGCCCGGGTGTGGCTGTTTGCGGGGATCTACTTCGTGATCTGCTATCTGTCGGTGGGCAGCTGGGCCTACGCCGGCGCCCACCTGCGCCGCCACCTGGACAGCCCGGCGCGCATCCGCGCCTTCAACCGCCTGATGGCCGCGCTGCTGGCGGGCAGCGCGCTGTTCCTGATTTAGGCCGGGGCCCGGTACTGCCCCGGCGTGGCCGCCACCAGCCGCTTGAAGGCCCGGTGAAGATGCGCTTGATCGGCAAAGCCGGCGTCCGCCGCGACATCGGCGATGGCGTGGCCGCGACGCAGGCGCGCCCGGCTGTAGCGGATGCGCCGGTCGATGAGGAAGGCGTGGGGCGTGAGGCCGTAGCGCCGCTGAAAGGCGCGGATCAGGTAGGACTCCGACAGGCCCGCGGCGGCGCAGATGTCGCCCAGGCTGAGGGGCCGGGTGCAGTTGTCGGCGATGAACTCGGCGGCCCGGGCGAGCCGGTCGTCGGCCTCTGCTAGCACGGCCGGCGCCGGATCGAGGCGGGCCTGCAGCAGCGCGGCGAAGGCCACCGCCGCGCTCTCCTTCTCGAGCCGGTCGGCCTGCCCGTCGTGGAGCAGTGCCTGCAGGCGGATCAAGCCTTCGGCCAGCAGCGGGTCGCGGGTCGCCGCGGTGGCGAAGGGCTGGAAACCCCGCCCGTCCGGGAGCCCCAGCGCCGCCTGCTGGCGGGCCAGCCACGCCGTATCCAGAAACAGCATGTGGTACGCCCAGGGCTGGTCATCCACCGGGTTGCAGGCGTGCACGTCTTCGGGATTGACCACCACCACCGACCCCGGCCCGACCCGCTCGCGCCGGCGCCCGTTGGCGTAGGTGCTGACGCCGCCGGTGATCACGCCGATGGAGAAGGTGTCGTGGGAATGGGGCGCATAGCAGACCCGCCGGCCGTCCTCGACCGAGCGCAGCTCGACGTGGGGCAAGACCGTATCCCGCCAGAAGCGGGGCGCGGCGGCCTGACGTTCAGCGTCCGCCGGCCACATCGAGGATCGACCCGGTGGTGTAGCTGGCGTCGTCGGAGAGCAGCCACAGCACGGCGCGGGCCACTTCATCGGGCGTGCCGCCGCGCTGCATGGGCACACCCGGCGCCAGCCGCGCGACCCGGCCGGGCTCGCCGCCGCTGGCATGGATTTCCGTCTCGATGAGGCCCGGCGCCACCCCATTGACGCGGATGCCCTCGGTTGCGACCTCCTTGGCGAGGCCCAGGGTGAGCGTATCGATGGCGGCCTTGGAGGCGGCGTAATCCACGTACTCGCCCGGCGAGCCGATGCGCGCCGCCCGCGACGACAGATTGACGATGGCACCGCCGCGGCCGCCGTGGCGGGTGCTCATGCGCCGCACCGCCTCGCGGGCGCACAGGAAGGCGCCGGTGATGTTGGTGGCGAAGACGCGGTTGAGGCGCGCGGCGTCCATCTCGTCCACGCGCATCTGACGGGCCAGGATGCCGGCGTTGTTGACCAGTGCGTCGAGCGGGCCGAGGCGGGCATCGCATTCGGCGAAGAGCCGCAGCACGTCGGATTCCACCGCCACGTCGGCCTGCACCGCGACGGCCGTGCCGCCGTGGCTGGCGATGTCGGCCACCACGGCTTCGGCGGCGCTGCGGTCGGTGTGATAGCTGAGGCACACGGCGTAACCCCGCGCGGCGGCCAGCCGGGCGATGGCGGCGCCGATCCCCCGGGAGCCGCCGGTGACGAGGAGGTTCCGCGCCATCGCAGCAATCCTCAGGATTCGGTCTTGCGGGTCCGGCGGCGGCGCGCGGCGGGCTTGGCCTCTGCCGGCGCTTCCGGCGCGGGTTCGGGCGCGGCCGGCGGAGCTTCGGTGGCCTTGGCCGTCTTGGTGGTCTTGCGGCCAGAGCTGGGGCTGCGCTTGCGCCGGGTGTCGGCCTTGGGCGGCGCTTCGGCTTCGGGCTCGACCGCCGGCGCGGGTTCGGGCGGCGGGGCCTCGACCACCGGCTCGGGCGCGGCAACGGCTTCGGCGGCCTTGGCCGGCTTGCGGCTGCTGGTGCGCTTGCGGCGGCTGTCGGGCTTGGCGGCGGGGGCTTCGGGCGCGGCGGGCGGCTCGGCCAGGGCTTCGGTGTGGGGCGCGACGGCCTCAGGCGCGGGCACCTCCACCAGCACCGGTTCGTGGCGCGCGGCGCTGCTGCGATACACGTAGGCGCCGGATTTTTCGTCGCGGCCGAACTCCAGCAGGCCGCGGGCCTGGGCTTCTTCGAGCAGGTTGCCGAAGGCCCGGAAACCATAGCGGGTCTCGCTGAAATCCGGCTTGCGGCGCTTGATGGCTTCCTTCAGCACCGACGCCCAGATCTTGCCGGTGTCGCCCCGCTCGGCCACCAGCGCGTCGAAGGTCTGCACGGCGATCTCGATGCCCTTGGTGCGGCGGGCCTCCACGTCCTCGCGGCGCGGGCGGTCCTCGTCGCTGCGGCGGGCGGGCTGGGCTTCTTTCGGTTCGCGGCGGGCGGCGGCGCGCTGGGTTTCGCGCACCAGGTCGTCGTAGAAGATGAACTCGTCGCAGTTGGCGATGAGCAGATCAGACGTGGATTGCTTCACCCCCACGCCGATCACCTGCTTGGCGTTCTCGCGCAGCTTGGAAACCAGCGGCGAGAAATCCGAATCGCCCGAGATGATGACGAAAGTGTTCACGTGGCTCTTGGTGTAGCAGAGGTCCAGCGCGTCCACCACCAGCCGGATGTCGGCGGAGTTCTTGCCCGACTGGCGCACGTGGGGAATCTCGATCAGCTCGAAGTTGGCCTCGTGCATGGTGGCCTTGAAGCCCTTGTAGCGCTCCCAGTCGCAGTAGGCCTTCTTGACGACGATGCTGCCCTTGAGCAGCAGGCGCTCGAGCACCAGCTTGATATCGAACTTTTCGTACTTGGCGTCGCGCACGCCGAGGGCCACGTTCTCAAAATCGCAGAACAGGGCCATGCTGGTGGATTCGGGCGATGTGGCCATGGGCGTCTCCTGTCGTGAATGGCTGGCAGCTTACTCGCAATGGCTCACCCGTGTTAGGTTTCGCAAGCCCCCGACCCCGTCTCCCACCCCGTTCCGCAAGGCCCCCGCATGAACCGCCCCCTTCCACCGGCCGACGCCCGCGGCACCCGCGTCGCCCTGATCTTCGCCCTCGTCGCCGAACGCCTGTCCCTGTGGTACGAGCACGGCCAGTGGCCCACCGAGGCCCAGGGCGCCACCCTGTGCGCCGACTGGCTTGGCCGCACCAAACGCAGCCTGCCGCTGGCCGACCGGCGTCATCTGTCGGACCTCAGCGACCAGCTGGCCCGCCAGATCGCCGGCAGCCTGTCCCGCGAGGCGGGGCTGTACACCGTACACGAGATGATGGAATCCCTCGATCCCAACCACGAATCCGAACTCGGCCAGACCCTGATGGCCGAATGCGAGCGCATGCTGGATGCGTCACCCCCGCCGGGCGCCGACACCCCGCCCGGGTGCTAGACTCGCTTCATCCCCACCGCGGAGCCACGCCATGAGCGCCAAAACCCTGGATTTCTGGTTCGAGTTCGCCAGCTCGTATTCCTACCTGTCGGTGATGCGCATCGAGCCCCTGGCCCGCGACGCCGGCGTGACGATCAACTGGCGGCCCTTCCTGCTCGGGCCGGTGTTCCTGTCGCTGGGCTGGAACGACTCCCCCTTCAACATCTACCCGCCCAAGGGCCGCTACATGTGGCGCGACCTGGCCCGGCTGGCGGCGCGCTACCGGCTGCCGCTCACCATGCCCTCGCGCTTTCCACGCAACGGCCTGCTGGCCGCGCGGGTGGCGATCCTCGGCGCCGCCGAGCCGTGGATCGGCGAGTTCTCCCGGGCGGTGATGCACGCCAACTTCGCCGCCGATCAGGACATCGCCGACCCGGCGGTGATCCACGCCATCCTCACCCGCCTCGACCTGCCCGCCGACGCGCTGCTGGCCGACGCCACCGGCGATGCCAACAAGCTCGCCCTGCGCCGCCAGACCGAAAAAGCCGCCGAGCTGGGCCTCTTCGGCGCGCCCAGCTTCATCACCCCGGACGGCGAGATGTTCTGGGGTAACGACCGGCTGGAGGACGCGCTGGCCTGGGTGAAGGACGGCCCGACGATCTGAGGCGCCGCCGGTTGTGCCATGAAAAAAGGGGGCGCGCAGCCCCCTTGGTTCGTGCGGCCGGCAGGCGCGCCTACTTGGGCTGCTGCTCGGCCGCCTTCTTCGCCTTCTCGGCCTTCTTCTCGGCGTTCTTCGCCGCCCGTTCCTCGTAGTCGGCCTTGTCGCCGCGGGCCTGTTCGGCGCGGCGGGCGGCGGCTTCGGCCTCGTCGGCGCGACGCTTGGCCTCGGCGGCCTCGTGGCGGTTGCGCTCCTCGGCCTCGCGCATCCCGCGGGATTTGGCCTCCTGCTCGTTGCGGATGCGCTCGGCGTCCTTCTCAGACAGACGGCGCAGGCGCTCCTCGGTCTCGGCGCGGTTGCGGGCTTCCGTCTCGGCGCGCTCGACGGCCTGCCGCGGCGCCGCGGCGGCCTCTTCAGCCTTGCGTTCGGTGTAGCGGCGGTTCTTGTCGGCCAGCTCGATGCGGCCGGCTTCCAGATCCATCTGGCGGGCGCGGCGGATCTCCAGCACGCGGCGCTCCTTGGCCTGATCGAGGCAGCGATTGACCAGGAAGCGCTTGTAGCAGCCGATCTCCTCGTCGATGAAACGCGCCTCGGCGGCATCGCGGATCGTGCCCGCCTCGGTGCGCAGCGCGGCGGCGCGGGCCATGTCGGGGGCCGGCTCGTCGGCGGCGAGGGCCGGACCGGCTAGAAAAAGGGCGCACAGGGCGGCAGAAACGGTCGGACGCATGGGGCAGCGGGGCGATGGACAACGGAACCGCCTACAATACCGGATTTGCTGCTTTGTTTCCTGCGCTCCCGTGATCCAGTTTCGTAACCTGCGCCTCGCCCGCGGCGTGAAGACCCTCATCGAAGGCGCCAGCCTGCAGATCCACCCCGGCTGGAAGGTCGGCCTCACCGGCGCCAACGGCTGCGGCAAGTCCAGCCTGTTCGCGCTCCTGCGCGGCGATCTGCACCAGGATTCGGGCGATCTCGAAATCCCCGCCGCGTGGACCATCGCCCACGTGGCCCAGGAAACCCCGGCCCTGCCGCGCCCGGCCATCGACTACGTGCTCGACGGCGACGCCGAGCTGCGCCGCATCGAAGCCGCCCTGGCCACCGCCGAAGCCGCCCACGACGGCGAGGAGATCGGCCACCTCCACGGCCGCCTGCAGGAGATCGGCGGTTACGCCGCCCGCGCTCGCGCCGCTGCGCTGCTCGACGGCCTGGGTTTTTCCGGCCCCGACATGGAGCGTCCGGTGGCCGATTTCTCGGGCGGCTGGCGGATGCGCCTCAACCTCGCCCAGGCGCTGATGTGCCGCTCCGACCTGCTGCTGCTCGACGAGCCCACCAACCACCTGGATCTCGACGCCGTGATCTGGCTCGAGCAGTGGCTCGGCGACTACCGCGGCACGCTGGTGCTGATCTCCCACGACCGCGACTTCCTCGACGCGGTGGTCAGCCAGATCGCCCACATCGAATTCCAGCGCCTCACGCTCTACACCGGCGGCTACTCCGACTTCGAACGCCAGCGGGCCGAGAAGTTGTCTCAGCAACAATCTTTGTTTGAAAAGCAACAGCGCGAGCGCGCCCACCTGCAGAAGTACGTGGATCGCTTCCGCGCCCAGGCCACCAAGGCCCGCCAGGCCCAGAGCCGCATCAAGGCCCTGGAGCGGATGGAGACCATCGCCGCCGCGCACATCGACACGCCCTTCAGCTTCAGCTTCCGCGAGTGCGGCGCCGCGCCCGATCCGCTGCTGCAGATCGAAGACGCCGCCGTCGGCTACGCCGACAAGCCGATCCTGTCGGGCATGAAGCTCACCATCCGCCCGGGCGAGCGCATCGGCCTCTTGGGCCGCAACGGCGCCGGCAAGTCGACGCTCATCAAGCTGCTGTCTGGCGGGCTCAAGCCCACCGCCGGCGAGCGCCGCGAAGGCAAGGGGCTCGCGCTTGGCTACTTCGCCCAGCACGCGCTGGAGAGCCTGCGCCCGGAGGAATCGCCGCTCCAGCACATGCTGCGCCTCGACCCGCAGACCCGCGAGCAGGAACTCCGCGACTACATCGGCGGCTTCGACTTCCGGGGCGACATGGCGACAACGCCCTGCGGCCCCTTCTCGGGCGGCGAGAAATCCCGCCTCGCCCTGGCCCTGCTGATCTGGGGGAAGCCCAACCTGCTGCTGCTCGACGAACCCACCAACCACCTCGACCTGGAAATGCGCCACGCCCTCACCCTGGCGCTGCAGGATTACGAAGGCGGGATGGTCATCGTGTCCCACGACCGGGCGCTGCTGCGCGCCACCTGCGACCGCTTCCTGCTGGTGGATGATGGCCGCCTGCAGCCCTTCGACGGCGACCTGGACGACTACAAGGCCTGGCTCGCCCAGAAGCGCAGCGCCGATGCCGCCGCCGCCCAGTGCCCCGACAAGGCCGCCGACAAGGCCAGCCGCAAGGCCGAACGCGAAGCCGCCGCCGCCGACCGTCAGGCCCGCCTGGCCGCCCGCCGCCCGCTGCTGAAGGAGCTCGAACAGCTCGACAAGAAGCTCACCCCCTGGAACGCCGAGAAAGCCAAACTGGACGAACGCCTCGCCGACCCGGCGCTCTACACCGGCCCCGACGCCGGCGAGGTGCCCAAGCTCCTCAAGCGCCAGGCCGAGCTCACCGAGAAGATCGACGAAGCCGAGCTGCGCTGGCTCGAACTCCACGAGGCCCTCGAAGCCATCCCGGCCGACTGACATCGGCGGGGCAACCTGTCGGGGCGACTCGTAGGGGCGACTTCAGTCGCCCATCCATCCGCGCGCCCGACTGAAACGCCGCGGGCGACTGAAGTCGCCCCTACAGGACAACCCCCGTCACCAATCGCGACGGATTCGGCATAAGCCGTGCCGGTCTGTTTGCTAGAATCGCGCTTTCGCCAAATCAACCGTCGTAACCTGGAGCTACCCGCCGTGCAACTCGTCTGTCTCGACCTCGAAGGTGTCCTCGTCCCTGAAATCTGGATCGAATTCGCGGAGCGCACCGGCATCCCCGAACTGCGTCGCACCACCCGCGACGAGCCCGATTACGACAAGCTGATGAAGTACCGCCTGGATCTGCTCAAGCAGCACAAGCTGGGCCTGCCCGACATCCAGAAGGTCATCTCCGAGATGGGCCCCGAACCCGGCGCCAAGGATTTCCTCGACGCGCTGCGCCAGGATTTCCAGGTCATCATCCTGTCCGACACCTTCTACGAATTCGCGATGCCGCTGATGCAGCAGCTGGGCATGCCCACGCTGTTCTGCCACAAGCTCGAAGCCGACGCCGAGGGCTATCTGGTGAACTACCACCTGCGCATGGCCAACCAGAAGAAGGAAGCCGTCCAGCGCTTCAAGGAAATCAACTTCAAGGTCATCGCCGCGGGTGATTCGTACAACGACACCGCGATGCTCAAGGAAGCCAACGCCGGCATCCTGTTCCGCGCCCCGGACAACGTCATCGCCGAGTTCCCGCAGTTCCCCGTCGAGCGCGAATACAGCGGCCTGATGGCCCAGATCCGCGCCGCCTCCGCCCGCATCTGATCCACCCACAGCACCCGGCCGCGGCCCTGCGCCGCCGGCCGGTGCCGGACCCGCCATGCACCGCGAACGCTTCTACACCCTCTCCGCCTCCTGCCCCGACCGCACCGGCATCGTCGCCAAGGTCTCCGGCTTCATCGCCGAGCACAAGGGCTGGATCCTCGAAACCGCCCTCCACGCCGAGCCGGCCGTCGACGCCGACAACCGCGGGCGCTACTTCATGCGCATCGAGATCCGCGCCGACTCGCTGCCCTTCATGCTCTCCGAGTTCCGCGAGCGTTTCCGCCCGATCGCCGAAGAGCTGAACATGGACTGGAAGATCACCGACTCGGCGGTCAAGAAGCGCGTCGTGATCCTCGTCTCCAAGCAGGAGCACTGCCTCTACGATCTGCTGGCCCGCTGGCAGTCGAAGGAGCTCGACATCGAGATCCCCTGCGTGATCTCCAACCACGAGACCTTCCGCGGCTTCGTGGAATGGCACGGCATTCCCTTCCACCACGTGCCCGTCACCCCCGACAACAAGGCCCAGGCCTACGCCGAGGTGCAGCGCCTGTTCGAGGAATCCCGCGGCGACACCATGGTGCTGGCGCGCTACATGCAGATCCTGTCACCGGAGCTGTGCGCCGCCCACCCGGGCAAGATCCTCAACATCCACCACAGCTTCCTGCCCAGCTTCGTCGGCGCCAAGCCTTACCACCAGGCCTACACCAAGGGCGTCAAGCTGATCGGCGCCACCTGCCACTACGTGACCGCCGACCTCGACCAGGGCCCGATCGTCGAGCAGGACGTGATCCGCATCGACCACTCCGATTCGGTCGAGGACATGGTCCGCTACGGCAAGGACATCGAGAAGGCCGTGCTGGCCCGCGGCCTGCGCTATCACCTCGAAGACCGGGTGCTGATCCACGGCAACAAGACCGTCGTGTTCCGCTGACGGCGGATTCGCCACCAGCCCACGAGCCGGCCCGCGAGGCCGGCTTTTCATTGCCCGTCGCCGGCCTACAGCAGGCGCATGCCGACATCCCAGTCGATCCGCCGCGCAGCCACGCTGGCGCGAGGCACGCACGCCCCGAAGGCCACCCGGCGCGACGTGCCGGGCGTGGCGGTGGAAAAGGCCAGCAGCGGCACCGTGCGGGCGCCGGGGTGTTCAGGCGGGACGACGACGTTCATCGCGTCCAGGTGCAGGCACAGGTTCTCGGCGTGGATCACCGTGGCGGCATCGGTGAGGGTGGCGACGACCGTGTCGATGGTCGCCTCCAGGCCGCTGCCGGCCGCCTCGAGGGCGTGCAGCTCGGCCGCGTTGGCAGCAAGTCGGGCGCGCAGATCCGCCAGATCGCGCCCCTGCCACGAACCGCACTCGAGCGCATCGAGCCCGGCGCGGCTCTGTTCGACGAGCGCCACCCGGGCACGCAGCAGGCGCTGGGCGAAGGCCAGCCGCTCGCCCTGCTGCTGGCGCGCCGCAACCCGGCGCAGCGCGGCGAGGACCAGCCCTTCGAGCACGATGTCGGCCACCCGCCGGCGCAGCGCCGCCTCGCTGGCGGAAAAGCCGAACAGCCGGAAGTGATTGAAGCTGACCGTCTGCTGGGCGACATCCTGACGCAGGAACTCACCCTCGAGGGCCGGGCCGAGGACGGTGTGCTCGCTGCGCGTGGCGGCGAGCACGCAGAACACCTGCTCCAGGCCCTCGGCGGCGGGCGAGGCGAGGAAGTCCCGCAGATCAGGGCTGGTGGAGAGGGTGTCGGCCACCTCGGCGGGACGCACGAAGAATGCGCGCAGCACCGGGCTGGCGGCCCAGCTTTCCGGCTGGGTGTCGACGCACGGGACAAGCCCCGCGGCAACACCATCGGCGTAATCGAGGGCCACGCCGACGGCCGGGCAGAGCCGCGCCCGGGCGTCCGCCAGCAGGCGCAGGCGGGGATCGATGGCGTCGATCAGCTGCTCGAGGGCCTCGTCGCGCCGGGCTTCGCCGGCACATTCGCCGTGCCGCGTGCCGAACAGCCAGTCGAGCAGACCCATGGCGCCGCTCAGGCCTTCTTCACGAACTCCGACTTGAGCTGCATGGCGCCGAAACCGTCGATCTTGCAGTCGATGTCGTGGTCGCCATCCACCAGGCGGATGTTCTTGACCTTGGTGCCAACCTTGACGACCGACGACGAGCCCTTGACCTTCAGATCCTTGATCACGGTCACGCTGTCGCCGTCCTGCAGCACGTTGCCATTGGCGTCGCGCACCACCTTGGCCTCTTCGACCGGCGCGGTCTTGGGCCACTCGTGGGCGCATTCGGGGCAGACGAAGTTGTCGCCGTCTTCATAGGTGAATTCGGACGAACACTGGGGGCACTTGGGCAGACTGCTCATGCTTGTTCCTTGGCGGCGGCGCGGCGCTTCAGCAGCAGGCCGCACTCGAGGTGATGGGTGTAGGGAAACTGGTCGAAGGCCGCGGCAGCGGCGATCTCGTGGGTGTCGTGGAGGGCCGCGACGTTTTCCTGCAAGGTATTGGGATTGCAGGAGATGTACAGGATGTGGTCGAAACCCCGAGCCAGCGCGATGGTGCCGGCGTCGAGGCCGCTGCGGGGCGGATCGACGAACAGGGTCGAGAAGCGGTAGCCGGCCAGATCGACGCCCTGCATGCGGCGGTATTCGCGGCCGCCGGCCAGCGCGTCGCTGATCTCCTGGCTGGCCATGCGCACCATGGTCACGTTGCCCACGCCGTTGGCTTCGAGGTTGAACTGGGCGGCCTGCACCGAGGGCTTGCTCATCTCGGTGGCCAGCACGCGTCCAAACAGCGGAGCCAGGGCGATGGTGAAGTTGCCGTTGCCGCAGTACAGCTCCAGCAGGTCGCCGCCGATGCCGGCCGCCTGGGCGCGGGCCCAGCCGAGCATCTGGCGGTTCACGCCGCCGTTGGGCTGGGTGAAGCTGCCTTCGATCTGCTTGTATTTGAGCTGGCGGCCGTCGAGCTCGAACTCCTCCAGCAGCCAGTCGCGGCCGATGACGATCTTCTGTTTGCGGCTGCGACCGATGAGCTGCACGCCCATGTCGGCGGCAAGCTCGGTGGCGGCGGCCTGCCAGGCGTCGTCAAGAGGACGGTGATAGACCAGGCTGATCATCAGCTCGCCGGACAGCGTGGCGAGAAACTCCACCTGGAAGATCTTGCGCTTGAGCGGCTCGCTGGCCATCAGCCGGTCGCGCAGCACCGGCATCGCCGCGGCGATGGGGCCGGCAGCGGGCGCGAAGGCGTCGAGCACGATGGCCTGCTTGGGGTCGGCCGGGTCGAACATGGCGTAGTCGACCCGCGGGCCCTCGTGCCACATGCGGAACTCTGCGCGCAGGCGATAGGCCGCGGGCGCGGATTCGAAGACCGCCGGCTCGGGCAGCCCGAAGGCCGCGAAATCAGCCTTGTAGCGCGCCACCTTGTCGGCAAGCTGGGCGGGGTAGTCGGCGGGGTTGAAACTGGGCAGGGGCATGTCACGCACGGAACGGCCGACGAGGCCGGTCCGATCACAAATAAGGGTGGGGGCGAGGGGCGGAATATACGCCTGTCGACGGGACAAGGGAAAACACCGCCCCCGGCCAGGCCCGCGTCACACCAGCCGCACCTGCCAGCGATACCAGCGGGCAGACAGCCGCTCGGCCAGGGCGCCGGCCATCGCGTCGAGCTGGGCGTCGAAGCTGCCCTCCTTGCCGCCGGCCAGGAAGGCGATCTTGTTGCTCCAGCTCACCTTCACGCCGGGGCACAGGTGGCCATCCACCTCCACGGCCTCGTATTCGAAGGCGACCCGGCCCCACTGCTCCATGTTGAAGATGCGTGCCATCTCGCCGCTCTGCACGGCGATCACGTAGGTTTCGACGTAGGCGGCAAAATCCTGCTCGTCGGCGAATTCGCGCACTTCCGCTTCGGGCGGACGTTCGACGGCGTTGCAGGGCCCGAGGGCCACGACGAGGCAGGCATCCTTGTAGAGCGCCTGCATGCGGTGCATGAGATTCTCGCTGGGGCCGTTTTCGGCCAGCGCCTTGAGCAGCGAATCCTGCTCGATCTTGAACTGTTCGTACTTGTCCATGGTGTGTCGGCAGCAGCGGAGGCCCGAATGGCTCGCGTCTGTGCCCGTATAAAGGAAAACCGGCGGAGACTAGCAGGTTGTCGCCCAATTTGCCGGCCCACCCGGAAAACAGGACGGGCGCCCGAAGGCGCCCGTCCCGCTTGCTACCGGAGGAAAGCCGCTTACATGTGGTAGGCGGTTTCGCCGTGGGAGGTGATGTCCAGACCTTCCCGCTCTTCGTCTTCCGGCACACGCAGGCCGATGAACATATCCACCAGCTTGTAGGCGATGAAGGCGACAACGGCGGACCACACGACGGTGATGCCGACGGCGGTAGCCTGGATGATGACCTGGTCGGCGATGGAGTAGCCGTCAGCCACCTTGTTGCCAACGTAGTCCCAGATGCCCGAGCCGCCCAGGGACGGGGAGGCAAACACGCCGGTCAGGATCGCACCGAGGATGCCGCCGACGCCATGCACGCCGAACACGTCGAGGGAGTCATCGGCACCGAGCATGCGCTTCAGGCCATTCACGCCCCACAGGCAGACCACGCCAGCCAGCAGGCCAATCACGACCGCACCCACCACGCCGACGAAGCCGGCAGCCGGGGTGATCGCCACCAGACCGGCAACGGCACCGGACGCAGCGCCCAGGCCGCTCGGCTTGCCCTTGATGATCCATTCAGCCATCAGCCAGGAGAAGGCCGCGGCAGCGGTGGCCACCCAGGTATTCACGAAGGCCAGGGCGGCAACGCCGTTGGCTTCGAGGGCGGAACCGGCGTTGAAGCCGAACCAGCCCACCCACAGCAGCGAGGCGCCGACGATGGTCAGGGTCAGGCTGTGCGGGGCGAAGGATTCGCGACCGAAGCCGATGCGCTTGCCCACCATGAAGGCACCCACCAGGCCGGCAACGGCGGCGTTGATGTGCACCACGGTGCCGCCGGCGAAGTCGAGGGCGCCCTTCTGGAACAGGAAGCCAGCCGTCGCGGTGGCGGCATCGGCCGCTTCAGCGGAGGTGTAGGCATCCGGGCCAGCCCAGTACCAGACCATGTGCGCAACCGGCAGGTAGGAGAAGGTGAACCACAGCACCGAGAACAGCAGCACGGCCGAGAACTTGATGCGCTCGGCGAAGGCGCCGAGGATCAGGCCGACGGTGATCGCCGCGAAGGCGCCCTGGAAGGCCACGTAGATGAGTTCCGAGACGACCACGCCCTTGGTGAAGGTGGCGGCGACGGAATCCGGCGTGATGCCCTTCAGGAAGACCTTGTCGAGGCTGCCGAAGAAGGCGCTGCCTTCGGTGAAGGCGATGGAGTAGCCGTAGAGGACCCACAGCACGCTGATCAGCGAGAACACCGCGAACACCTGCAGGAGCACCGACAGCATGTTCTTGGCACGCACCAGGCCACCGTAGAACAGGGCCAGGCCGGGGACAGACATCAGGATGACGAGGGCGGTCGAGACGAACAGCCAGGCGTTGTCACCCTTGTTGGGGACGGGCGCCGGCGCGGCTTCGGCCGGAGCAGCTTCGGCCGGCTTGGCCTCGGCAGCGGGGGCCGCGGCTTCGGCGGCCTTGGCGGCAACCGGGGCTTCGGCAGGCTTGGCGTCGGCGGCGGGCGCCGGCGCGGTCACTGCGGGCACGGCCGCAGCAGCGGCCGGAGCCTCCGCCTTGTCCTGGGCCAGCGCAGAACCCGCAAAGCTGACCGCCACCGAGGCGATCAGGGCTGCGAACAGTTTTTTCATGATGGCACGCTCCCTTACAGCGCGTCGGCACCGGACTCGCCGGTACGGATGCGGATGGCTTGTTCCAGGTCGAAGACGAAGATCTTGCCGTCACCGATCTTGCCGGTGCTGGCCGCCTTTTCGATGGCTTCGATGACCTGATCGAGAATGTCGGTGTTCACCGCGGCTTCGATCTTCACCTTGGGCAGGAAATCGACCACGTATTCCGCACCACGGTACAGCTCGGTGTGGCCCTTCTGACGGCCAAAGCCCTTGACCTCGGTCACCGTGATGCCTTGCACGCCGATGGCGGACAGGGCCTCGCGGACTTCGTCGAGCTTGAAGGGCTTGATGATGGCGGTAACGAGTTTCATTTTGGGGTCCTCTGCTGGGCGGCCACGAGGGCCGCCTGGCGGTTGGAAATTAGAAGGTGCGGGTCAGGGAGAACAGCACGCGGCCCTTGCCCAGATCCTTGCCGTAACCGTTGGTGTACCAGGCTTCGCTGGCGTTGGTGGTGATGTAGCTGAGGCCCACCACGGTGCCGCTGAAGTCCTTGGTCACGCCAAGCTTGTAGTCGGTGTAGCTGGCGCCGTTGGCGCTGGAGCCGTTGACCTTCTGGCGACCGACGTGGCCGATCAGGTTGACGGTCGGGATCAGCTCATAGGTGGCGGTCAGGTCGAGGTAGCCGGAGTTCTTCGAGCCCACCCAGCCGAACAGGTCGGAGAAGGAGTGGGAGTACTTCAGGGTCAGGAAACTCCAGGTGCCGGCGACGTAGCCTTCCAGGGTGTTCGGGTTGTTGCCGTAGCCGGTGCCCGGGTAGAAGTACTGCAGCAGGCCCACGTCGTAGCCGAAGTCGCCGACGGTGTTCTTGTAGCCGCCGTAGAAGTCCCACTCGAGGCTGTTGCTGGTGGTGCTGTTGGCATCGGACAGCCAGGACACGTTGGAACCCCAGGTGCCGGCATAGAGGCCGCTGGCGTGGGCGTAATCGACACCGCCCTGGAGGGCCGGCTTGCGGTTGGTCTGGCCGATACCACGGTAGAGGTATTCGGAAACCACACCGACGTTGCTGGTGAAGGTGTGCTCGGGGGCCGGGGCGGCATCCGCGGCGCTCACCAGGGTGGGCAGGGCGACGCCGGCGGCGATCAGGGCGGAAGCGATGACGGACTTGCGCATGATGAAAATCTCCAGGTGGTCAAAGTTGGTGAGCACAACCAAGCAACCCATGTGCCAGTTCAAAAAAACATATAAAAAATATGCACATAAGCATCGGAGCCGGCTTTTGCTGCGGCGCATGAAATCGCCCCGGCGCACCAGTTTGGAATCATGCACCAATAACGGGCGCTCTTTTGGTGCGCCCGACCTCCGAAACCGCCGCCCCGGGACGGTGCTAAACTCGGAAACATCCAGACGATCTCAATTGCCAGTGAGGACTACAGTCATGACCAACCCGAAAATCCTCGACGAAATCGGTGCCAAAGTCTCCGAACTCCTCGCCAACAGCCCCGCCAAGGACATCGAGAAGAACGCCCGCGCACTGCTCGCCAGCGGCTTCTCCAAGCTCGACCTGGTGACCCGAGAGGAATTCGAGGTGCAGCGCGAAGTGCTCACCCGTACCCGCGAGAAGCTCGCCGATCTCGAACACCGTGTCGCCCGCCTCGAAGCCGAGCTGGCCAGCCGTCCGCCCGCCCAGGACTGACCTGCCGCAGCCGCAATCCCGGAGGGCGCCACGGCGCCCTCTTCTTCGTCCCCCCGGAGCCCCCATGAAGACCACCCTCGCCGCCCCCCTGCTGCTCGCCTTCGCCGCCGTCACCGCACCCGCCCTGGCCGCCCCGGCCGGCTACACCGTCGACCCGAACCACACCTTCCCGGTGTTCGAGGTGGATCACCTCGGCTTCTCCACCCAGCGCGGCCGCTTCAACAAGACGAGCGGCAAGATCACCCTCGACACCGCCGCCCGCCAGGGTTCGGTGGACGTCACCATCGACGCGACCTCCATCGACATGGGCTTCGCCAAGTGGAACGAGAACATGCGCGGCGAGAACTACTTCAACACCGACGCCCACCCGACCATCACCTTCAAGGCCGACAAGCTGGTGTTCGACGGCGAGCGCCCGGTTTCCGCCGACGGCAGCCTGACGATGCTGGGCGTCACCAAGCCCGTCACCCTCACCATCAAGCGCTTCCGCTGCGCCCCGCACCCCCTCAACAAACGCGAGACCTGCGGCGCCGATGTGGTTGCCACCCTCAAGCGCTCCGAGTTCGGCATGACCAAGTACATCCCGTCGGTGGGCGACGAGGTGCGCCTGCTGATCGCCGTCGAAGCCTTCCGCGAATAACGCGACGCGCTGTCACACGCCGCAGCTACCCTGCCCGCCCCATCACCGCACCCCGACGCCATGGCTCCCCGCATCCGCTCCGCTCTCCTCATCCTCGCAGCCGCGCTGGGCCTGTCGGGCTGCGCCAGCGTCGGCCCCGCCGCCCTCGACGACACCCGGCTGCAATACAACGAGATCATCAAGCGCACCACCGAGCAGCAGCTCCTGCTCAACATCGTGCGCCTGCGCTACACGGATACGCCCAGCAGCCTCGCGGTATCGGGCATCGCGGCCCAGTTCGAGCGCAGCCAGAGCGTCGGCCTGCTGCCCTTCTTCACCGCGGTGGGCGGCGACGCCAGCCGGGGGAGCTTCACCGCGGTGCTGCCCCAGGCTCAGGTGATGGGCGCCGACCGCCCCACCTTCAGCCTCACCCCGCTGGACGACCAGGAATTCACCCGCAAACTGTTCACCCCGCTGCCGCTCGACGGCGTGATCTACCTCGCCAAGACCACCTGGCCGATCTCCAAGGTGTTCCGGCTCTATCTCGAAAACCTCAACTGGGTGCCCAACGCCCAGACCGCCAGCGGCCCCACCCCGCGGGAGGCGCCGCCGGTCAGCGACTTCCTGCGCGGCGTGGCCGCCCTGCAGGCTCTCCAGGACCGGGGCGCCATCGTCTTCGGCCTCACCGAACAGATCGAGCAGGTGGGCGGCACCCTGCCCGCCGGCGCGGTGTCGGCCGCCGATCTCCTCGAAGCCAGCAAGAACGGCCTCGAATACCGCCAGGCCAATGGTGGCCGCGGCTGGCAGCTCGTCCGGCGCAACAACGTGCCGGTGCTGCGCCTCGATCCGGACGAGCTCGCCTCGCCCGAGATGCGCGCCTTCGAAGAGGCCTTCCACCTGCGTCCGGGCATCACCGAGCTGCGCATCACCCAGGAAGCCCTCACCCCTTTCCGCTCCACCCTGCCGAAGGACGGCGTCGCCAGCCTCGACCTGGAAACCCGCTCGCTGCTGCAGGCGCTGTACTACGTGAGCCACGGCGTCGACGTGCCCGCCGAGCACCGCGCCCGCGGCCTCGCCACCATCACCCGCGACGCCACCGGCCGCGAATACGACTGGAACGAGGTGATGCACGACCTCTTCCGGGTGCGCACCAGCCCCGAGCGCCCCACCCGCGCCCACGTGGCCGTGCAGTACAGGGACCAGTGGTTCTACGTGGATGAAGCCGACCAGGACACCAAATCCACCTTCTCGCTGCTGGTCGAGCTGTCGCGCCTCGAACTCGCCGGCAAGACCGGCCCCGGCCCGCAACTCACCCTGCCGATCGGGCGCTGAAGCCCGAAACACCTGTAGAAATCCACAGCCTCAGGCGATACACTTCGCATTTTTAATGCGGAAGACATCATGAGCCTGGCCGTTCTCGCCAGCCGCGCCCTCGTCGGGCTGCAGGCACCCGAAGTGAGCGTCGAGGTGCACCTGGCCAACGGCCTGCCGGCCTTCACCCTCGTCGGCCTGCCCGACGTGGAAGTGCGCGAGGCCCGCGACCGGGTGCGCGCAGCACTCCAGACCGGCCAGTTCGAGTTTCCCCAGCGCCGGATCACCGTCAACCTCGCCCCGGCGGATTTGCCGAAAGAAGGCGGCTGCTTCGATCTCCCCATCGCCCTGGGCATCCTCGCCGCTTCCGGGCAGATCCCCGCCGACAAGCTCGACCAGTACGAATTCGCCGGCGAGCTCTCCCTCACCGGCGAGCTGCGCCCGGTGCGCGGCGCCCTGGCGCTGGCCCGGCAGGCAGCCGAACGCGGGCGCATCCTGATCCTCCCCGCCGCCAACGCCCCCGAAGCCGCGCTGGTCAATGGCGTCTCCATCCTCCCGGCGGCCAGCCTGCTGGCGGTGGTCGCCCACCTGTGCGGCCACACGGTGATCGACGCTTACGCCGGCGAGCCCCTCGTGCTGGCGCCCAACTACCCGGATCTCGCCGACGTGAAAGGCCAGAGCCAGGCCCGCCGCGCCCTCGAAGTCGCCGCCAGCGGGCAGCACTCGCTGCTGTTCTACGGCCCGCCGGGCACCGGCAAGTCGATGCTCGCCCAGCGCCTGCCCGGCCTGCTCCCGCCCATGGGCGACGCCGAGGCGCTGGAAAGCGCAGCGGTGCAGTCGGTCGAGGGCAGCTTCCGCCCCGAGCGCTGGCGACAACGCCCGATGCGATCGCCGCACCACTCTGCGTCCTCGGCGGCGCTGGTGGGTGGTGGCAGCACACCGCGGCCCGGCGAGATCAGCCTCGCCCACCACGGCGTACTGTTCCTCGATGAACTCCCGGAGTTCGACCGGCGTGTCCTCGAAGCCCTGCGCGAGCCCCTCGAAACCGGCCACATCACCATCTCCCGCGCGGGGCGACGGGCCGAATTTCCGGCCCGTTTTCAGTTGATTGCGGCCATGAATCCATGCCCCTGCGGCTACCACGGCCATCCGGACGGGCGCTGCCGATGCACGCCGGACCAGATCGCCCGCTACCGGGGCAAGCTCTCCGGCCCGCTGCTCGACCGCATCGACCTGCTCCTCGAGGTGCCCACCCTGCCGGTGGCCGACCTGCAGGGCGCACCGGCCGGTGAGAGCTCCACGGCGGTGCGCGCCCGGGTTGCCCGCAGCCGCGCCATCCAGCAGGCCCGGCAGGGCAAGCCCAACGCGCTGCTGGCTGGCACCGAGATCGACCAGTGGTGCCAACCCGACGAAAACGGTGTCAAACTGTTGCGAACAGCCATCGATCGCCTGCGTCTCTCGGCGCGCGGTTACCATCGAATCCTGAAAGTCGCGCGTACAATCGCGGACATGAACGAGGCCGAAATCATCCAGGCCGCTCACGTGGCCGAAGCCATCCAGAGCCGCCGCGGCCTCAGCGCATTCATCTGATCCAATCCATCAAGCAGGAGCTTCCCCCGTGGTATCCACCCCATCCGCCGGCGCGCCTCGCGCCAAGAACTGGTTTCTGTGGTTCGTCGGCTTCGTCGTCGCGCTTGTGCTGCTGGCTGCGGCGTACACCTGGCTGGTGCTCAGCTGGAGCTATTCCTCCGGCGAACGCGCGGGCTATGTGCAGAAGTTTTCCCAGAAAGGCTGGCTGTGCAAGACCTGGGAAGGCGAGCTGGCCATCGTCGCGATCCCCGGCAGCCTGCCCGAGATCTTCAAGTTCACCGTGCGGGACGACAAGGTCGCCGCCGAGATCAATGCCGTGATGGGCCGGCGCGTCGCCATGAGCTACGACCAGCACCTGGGCATCCCCTCCACCTGCTTCGGCGAAACCGGCTACTACGTGAGCAAGGTCCACGCCGTCGAGTAGGAACCCAGCCCCCCACGGGGTGTCGAACCGCACCCCGCCCCGGAACACCTCTCCATGCCCTATGTCCAGCTGGCGGCGCTGCTTGCAGCGCTTGCCACCGTCGGTCCATTCTCGATCGACACCTACCTCCCGGCCCTGCACGCCATCGGCGCCGACCTGGGCGCCACCACCGTCCAGACCCAGCAGACCCTCACCGCCTACATGCTGCCGATGGCGCTGATGGTGCTGTGGCACGGCGCCATCTCCGACGCCTACGGGCGCAAGCGGGTGATCGTGGTGTCGATGCTGCTGTTCACCCTGGCCTCGGTGCTGTGCGTGTTCGCCGACAGTATCGAGATGCTGCTGGTGGGCCGGGCGCTGCAAGGCATCAGCGCCGGCGCTGGCATGGTGGTGGGCCGCGCGGTGGTGCGCGACCTGCACGACGGCCCCGCCGCCCAGCGGCTGATGAGCCACGTGAGCATGGCCTTCGCCCTCGGGCCGGCGATCGCCCCCATTCTGGGCGGCTGGATCTTCAGCGCCTTCGGCTGGCGCGCGGTGTTCGTCTTCCTCGCCCTGCTGGGCCTCGTGCTGGCCGCGCTCACGGTCTGGAAACTCGACGAAACCCACCCGCCGGAAGCCCGCCACCCGCTGCATCCCGGCCCGCTGGCGCGGCGCTACTGGGGCGTGTTCACCTCGCCCGGCTTCCTGCTCCTCACCTTTGCGGTGAGCTACAACTTCAACGGTTTCTTCCTGTACGTGCTGTCGGCGCCGGTGTTCCTGATCCAGCACCTGGGGCTGCCGGAAACCGGCTTCGGCTGGTTCTTCATCCCCACCGTGAGCGGCATGATGGCAGGCTCGGCCCTGTCGGCCCGGCTGGCCGGTGCGCTGTCCCCGGCCCGCACGATCGCCCTGGCGATGGGCATCATGATCCTCGCCGCGGGCATCAACCTCGCCGTCACCAGTCTGATGGCGCCGGGCCTGCCCCAGTCGGTGCTGCCCATCATGCTGTACACCTTCGGCATGGCTATCGGCATGCCCAGCCTGACCCTGCTCGCGCTGGACCACTTCCCCACCCACCGGGGCCTCGCTTCCAGTTGCCAGAGCTTCCTGCAGATGCTGGTGAGCTCGATCACCGCCGGCCTCGTCGCCCCCACCCTGTGGGATTCGGTGGGCGGCCTGGCCACCGGCATGCTGGCCAACCTCGCCGTCGGCCTGGGCTGTGCCGGGCTGTGGTGGGCGCTGTACCACCGCCGCGGAGGCCAGCCCGCATGAACTGGGCCGAGAGCATCGACCTGTACTGCGAGCGCACCGGCCCCGGCCTGTGGGCCGAGCCCTTCAACGCGCTGACCAACCTCGCCTTCCTCGCCGTCGCCGCCATCCTGTGGCGGCGGGCAGGGCGTAACGCGCCGTTCGACCTGCGCCTGCTGATCGGCCTGATCGCCGCGGTGGGCGTCGGCAGCGGAGTGTTCCACACGGTGGCGACCCGCGGCACCGCCATCCTCGACATCGGCTTCATCGCGATCTTCGTGGTGGCCTATTACCAGCGCTTTCAGGTACGCGTGCTCGGCCGCAGCAACGCCGCCGCCTGGGCTGGCGTCGGTATCTTCCTGATGCTGGCCGGCGGCTTCGTCGCCGCCACCCGGCTGCTGCCGCCGCTACCCCTGAACGGCTCCGAGATCTACCTGCCACCCTTCGTGCTGCTGCTGGCCTGCGCCGCCCGGGCCCGGCCACGGGCGCCGGCCACCGCCCGCTGGCTGACGACGGCGTCGCTGCTGTTTGTGGTGAGCCTCGCCTGCCGGGCGGTGGATCAGCGCGTGTGCGATGCCTGGCCGGTGGGCACCCATCTGGGCTGGCATCTGGTCAATGCGGCGATGCTTTACGGCTGCATGGCCGGGCTGCTCGCCGCGCCCCGTTACCGCCGCTTCGGCTGAACGCAAACGGGGCGCCCGCCGCGGCGGATCAGGCCTTGCCCAGCTCCCGCTCGGCCCAGAACAGCGCGGTGATCGTCTTGCTGTCGGTGATGCGGCCGTCGAACACCGCGGCGCGGGCCTCGTCCAGCGTCAGATAGACGATCTCCAGGAACTCCCCGTCGTCCCACGCGTGGCCCACGTGCTTGAGGCCGGTGGCGAGGAAGATCTCGATCCGCTCGTTCGAGTAGCCGATGCACGGATGCATCACGCCCAGATGGCGCCAGTCGTCGCCCTCGTAGCCGGTCTCCTCCTGCAGCTCACGGCGCGCGCAGGCCAGGATGTCCTCGTCCGGGTCGAGTTTGCCCGCCGGCAGCTCGAGAAACGCCCGGTGCAGCGGATAGCGGAACTGCCGCTCGAAGATCAGCCGGCCGTCGGCGCACACCGGAATCACCACCACCGCACCCGGATGCTTGATGTATTCGCGCACGCCGGTCTTGCCATCGGGCAGGCGCACCTCGTCGCGAAAGACGTTCAGCAGGCGGCCCTGAAAGACCGGTTCGGACGTGAGTTGTTCTTCGTGCAGTGGATCGTTCATGCCGGGCGCTCCGGGTAATCACAAAGGGTGGAAGGATGGCACCCGCCCGCCGTCGTGACCAGCCCCCGGAGCCGTCTCCGGCATAATCGCGGCATCGTGACCGACACTTCGGCTTCCGCCCTCCCGACGCTCCGCGACCAGTTCCTCGACCCCACCGGCGGGCTGGTCTATCACCTGCGCGCGGCGCGCCACCGCCGTCGCCTGTGGGCGCCATTCCACGCCACCGTTGCACGCTGGCTGAGCAGCTGGCAGCCGGGGCGGACGCAACTGGTGATCGTCGGCCCCAACGCCGGCTACGCCCTGCCGGCAGGCTTTCTCGCCCGCTTTGAGCGCGTCACGGCGCTGGAGCCCGACCCCATCGCCCGCTGGCTACTGGCACGCCGGCCCGACGCCAGCCGGCTCGTCTTCGACCGCCTCGACTGCCTGGCGACACCCGACGGCCTGGCGCGGCTGGCGGCGCGCTTTCCCGATGCGGCGGTGCTGTTCTCCAACATCCTCGGCCAACTCGACGCACCGGGTGCAAGCTGGGTCGAGCTGCTGGCCCGCCACCTGCCCGCGCACCCGTGGGCGAGCTACCACGACGTGATCTCGACCACCACGCCACCCACCCGCGACACGCCCTGCACGGTGACGGACGACGCGACCCTCGACGATGTGCTGGCGAAATTCTGGCGCGACGGAACCCTGACGGTGACGGATCACGCCACCTTCCGCCTGGGCGGCGCCGGGCCGCAGGGCTACGCGATCTGGCCGATCACGCCGCGGCGCTGGCATCTGGTTGAATGGGTTGCCCGGCCAGCCGGGGCTGATTGATGGAGCTGACGCGCGGCGTTCAGGCCCAGGTATCGACCCGCGCACCGGCCGACGCACGCCCGGCCGCCACGGCCTGATAGGCCTGCGTGACGCCGCTGCCGGCGCCTTCATCGGAGGTGGTCGCCGCCGACATCTCGAGACGCGCCTCGACGGCCATCCGGTCAGCCTGGCTGGCCACCTGCCGATCCTGCGCCGACGGGTCGGCCGGCGCGAGGGCGGCGGCGCGGATACGCTCGGCCCGGGCGAGGGTTTCTTCCGGCGTGCGGCCAGGCGAAACGTCAATGCCCACCTCGCCACCGACGGCGTAGCGCTTGCCGTCCGGGCCGGTCTCATAGGTGAAGCTGGCGCCGTGGGTGATGAGGCCCGAGCCGGCGGCCATGTGGGCGGCCTCGTGGGCACGCACGACCCGATCGCGGGCCTGCAGGCGATCGACGATCCGCTGGTCGGACTCTGACAGCCTCGACCCCGCCGCCTGACCGGCAGCACCTGTGGAACGCAGGGTGGGGGCCGTCACAGCCCCGAGCGCGGAAACCGACATGCCTGAAGAGGAAAAACGCGTTACTGGCGCTTAAAGCCTAGACCGAAAAAAGCGCTTCGTCAGCTTCGAGCCCGCGATATTTCGCCGGGCGCCCGTGCCCATGCGCCGCCGCGACAGGGCCAGCAGTCCCATGCCCAGCAGCAGCAGCGTGCCGAGCGCCGGCTCGGTGATCGCGACGCTCACCGGCGTCTGGGTGCCGGTAAAACGGCCCGCCCCGGTGAAGCCCAGGCCGGTGACAAAGGCGCTCGGGTCGGCCGGGTCGAGCCCGGCCGAGACCTCGATGCCGGTCACCTGGAAACGATCCACGCCGGCCGCGCCGAAATCGTAGCTCACGCCCCCGGACAGATCGCCCGCCAGCAGCTGGAGCGCACCGCTGGCATCGAAGCCGAAGAGGTCGTACAGGCCGTCGCCGATGCCGGTGGGCAGCAGCACCGAGCGGAAGTTGGGGTCGCCGGCCCCGGTGGCGTAGGTGTAGCCCACCGCCACGTAGGGGTCGATGTAAAAGGTCTCGCCGGGCGCAACGGCCACATCGAAACGAAAGCTGCCGTCGGCAACGGCCACCGGCAGGTGCACAGCCGGCCCCGCCACCACGGACAGCGCCGGCTGCGGGGCCATGAAGACGAGGGCCAGAACCGCCGGGCCAGGCAGGCGGAAGATCGGGTTGAGGGTGTCGAGGAGCGTCATGCGCTGATCCGCTATTGTTGTCGTTGTCTGACATCCGCATGAAAGTTGCGGGGGTCGGATCAACATCAAGCAATTTGCGCACCAAAGCGTGAAAAACCTGACACAGCGCGGCATACAGTTTTACACCAACGCCCAAAATGGGCGCCGGTGTAAAAAATCCTGACAGCATCCGCCGCCATCGGCGGGGCGCGCCGGCGGTAAAAGACGGCGCTACACCTCGCCCAGATAGGCGGCGCGCACCTTCGGGTCGGCCAGCAGCGCGTCGCCCGAACCGGTGAGGGTGATGCGGCCGGACTCCATCACATAGGCCCGCTGGGAGAACTCCAGCGCCAGGTTGGCGTTCTGCTCCACCAGCAGGATGGTCACGCCTTCGGCGGCCACCGAACTGATTACCTCAAAGATCTTCTCGACCACCAGCGGCGCGAGGCCCATGGACGGCTCGTCGAGCAGCAGCAGCTTGGGCCGCGACAGCAGCGCCCGGCCGATGGCGACCATCTGCTGCTCGCCACCGGAGAGCGTGCCGGCCACCTGCTGGAGGCGCTCCTTGACCCGCGGCAGCATGGAGAAGACCCGCTCCAGGTCGGATTCGACCGCATCGGCATCGCGCCGGCAGTAGGCGCCCATGCGCAGATTTTCCTCGACCGTGAGGCGGGTGAAGATGCCGCGGCCCTCGGGCACCAGCGCCAGGCCCTGGCGCAGGCGCTTGTGGGCGGGCAGCTTTTCGATGCGCTGGCCGGCGTAGAGCAGCTCGCCACCGGCGATGGGCAGGGTGCCGGCGATGGCGTTGAGGGTGGTCGTCTTGCCCGCGCCGTTGGCGCCGATCAGCGATACCAGCTCGCCCTCGCCGAGTTCCAGGTCGATGCCCTTGACCGCCTCGATGGCGCCGTAGGAGATGCGCAGGTCGCGCAGTTGCAGGATCGGAGCACTCATGCCGCCGCCCCCGCCTTGGCGGTGCCGTGGCCACCCAGGTAGGCGGCGATCACGGCGTCGTTCTGCTGGACCATGGCCGGCACGTCCTCGGCGATCTTCTTGCCGAAGTCGAGCACCGCCAGACGGTCGCACAGGCCCATCACCAGCTTCACGTCGTGCTCGATGAGCAGCACCGTCACGCCGTCGTGGCGGATGGTCTGGACAAGCTCGCGGAGCTTGGCGGTTTCGGTGGCGTTCATGCCGGCGGCAGGCTCGTCGAGGGCCAGCAACTGCGGCTCGGTGGCCAGCGCGCGGGCGATCTCGAGGCGACGCTGGTCGCCGTAGGAGAGGTTTTTGGACACGGTGTCGGCAAAGCGCTCGATGCCCACGTAGCGCAGCAGTTCGAAGGCGCGTTCGGTGATGAGGTGCTCCTCTTCCCGGGCCTGGCGGGTCTGCAGCAGGATCGAGAAGGGGTTGGCGCGGGAGCGGATGTGGTGACCGGCCATCACGTTTTCCAGCGCGGTCATCTCGCGGAACAACCGGATGTTCTGGAAGGTGCGGGCGATGCCGGCGGCCACCACCAGATGCGGCTTGCCGGTGGGCAGCTCGGAGCCGTTGAAGACCAGCTCGCCCTCGTCTGGTTCGTAGGCGCCGGTGAGCACGTTGAAGAAGGTGGTCTTGCCGGCGCCGTTGGGGCCGATGAGGCCATACACCTCGCCCTTGCGGATGGTCAGCGACACGTCGGACAGAGCGGTGAGGCCGCCGAAGCGCTTGGTGATGTTCTTTGCTTCGAGGAGGGTGATCACGCCTTGCCCTCCTTGCCCACGACGAGTTCGGGCTTCGAGTAGCGGCTGTGGGCCGGGATCAGGCCCGCCGGGCGCAGCAGCATCATGAAGATCATCGCCAGGGACAGGAGCAGCATGCGCAGCACCTCGGGGTCGAGGATGACCTTGTCGAACAGCGCCTGCTGCACCGGCACCGCCACGTAGCGCAGCACCTCGGGCAGCGCGGTGAGGGCCAGCGCGCCGACGATCACGC
Organism: Zoogloea sp.; assembly: GCA_023150095.1. Taxonomy (GTDB): domain Bacteria; phylum Pseudomonadota; class Gammaproteobacteria; order Burkholderiales; family Rhodocyclaceae; genus Zoogloea. The sequence continues at coordinate 46,888 of JAKLLO010000008.1, forward strand.
CGGCCAGGTTGCCCATGCCGCCGAAGACGATCATCGTGAGCACGGCGATGGATTCCATCAGCGAGAAGCTCTCAGGCGACACGAAGCCCTGGAAAGCCGCGAACAGCCCGCCCGACACGCCGCCGAAGGTGGCGCCCAGCGAAAACGCCAGCAGCTTCATGTTGCGGGTGTTGATGCCGATGGCCTTGGCCGCCAGCTCGTCGTCGCGGATCGCCGCCCACGCCCGCCCCACGCGCGACACCTGCAGGCGCTGCACCAGCAGCACCGACAGCGCCACGAAGGCGAGGAACACGTAGTAGTACAGGAACAGCGAGTTGATGGTGATCTCGTCGCCCACCTTGAGGGGTTTTGAGATGTCCCAGCCGAACAGCACCAGCGGGTCGATCATGTTGATGCCCTGGGGCCCGTTGGTGATGTTGATCGGGTGGTTCAGGTTGTTCATGAAGATGCGCACGATCTCGCCGAAGCCCAGGGTGACGATGGCGAGGTAGTCGCCCCGCAGGCGCAGGGTGGGCAGGCCGAGGATGATCCCGGCCAACGCCGCACAGGCTGCCCCCATCGGCAGCACCAGCCAGAAGGGCAGATGCAGCTCGAAGTGGGGCGAGGCCAGGAAGGCGAAGGTGTAGGCGCCCACCGCGTAGAAGGCGATGTAGCCGAGATCGAGCAGGCCGGCAAAGCCCACCACCAGGTTGAGGCCGATCGCCAGCATCACGTAGAGCATGGCGAAATCGAGGATGCGCACCCAGGTCTTGCCGAACAGCATGGCGATGAGCGGGGCGCCGAAGGCGATGGCGAGCACCACCCAGCGGGCGGCCGCCGGGTTGCGCTTGCCGAGATACGGAATGGCGAGGGCGAGTTCGTTCATGGTTCGAGGTTTCCTCAGGCGCGGTCGGCCACGCGCTCGCCGAGCAGGCCGGTGGGCCGGAAGATCAGCACGATGCCGAGGATGAGGAAGGCGAAGATGTCCTGGTAGCTGGAGTTGAGGAAGCCGAAGCTCATGTCCTCGATGTAGCCGGCGCCGATGGATTCCACCAGCCCCAGCACGATGCCGCCGAGCATCGCGCCGGCCAGGTTGCCGATGCCGCCCAGCACCGCCGCGGTGAAGGCCTTGAGGCCAGGCATGAAGCCCATCGCGTAATGGGCGATGCCGTAGTTGGACGAGTACATCACGCCCGCCACCGCGGCCAGCGCCGAGCCGATGACGAAGGTGGCGGCGATGATCTTGTTGGTGTCGACGCCCATCAGGCTGGCGACACGGTGGTTCTCGGCGGTGGCGCGCATGGCGCGGCCGAGGCGCGTCTTATTGACCAGCAGCACCAGCCCAATCATCAGCACCGCCGACACCACGAGGATCACGATCTGCACCGGGGTGATGAACACGCCGGCCACCGGCTCGATGGGCGTGGTGGACACCAGCTGCGGGAAGGTATGGTAGTTGCGGCCCCAGATGATCATCGCGAGGGTCTGGAGCAGGAAGGAGACGCCGATGGCGGTGATGAGCGGGGCCAGCCGCGGCGCGTTGCGCAGGCGGCGGTAGGCGGTGCGCTCGATGGTGTAGCCGAGGATCATGCACACCACCACGGAGACGCCGAGGCCGGCGAGGAGCGTGGGCACGAGGCCAAGGTCGGGGTAGTGGGTCTGCAGCAGGCTGATGGCTTCGAGGGCGACCAGCGCGCCGACCATCAGCACGTCGCCGTGGGCGAAGTTGATGAGGCCGAGGATGCCGTAGACCATCGTGTAGCCGAGGGCGATCAGCGCATAGACGCTGCCGACCACGAGGCCGTTCACGGTTTGTTGGAGGAGGGTTTCCATGGATGACGCAACCCGGAAAGGGTGGAGAGGCGGGAGGGCGATTGTAGTCCGGCGGCCGTCAGGCGATGCCGCCGTGCCGGAGCGCGCCGCAGCGGCTCCGGCATCAAAGCTGTCTTACTGCACCGGCTCCCACTTGCCGCCCTTGAACTGATAGACGGTGACGGCGCCGTCCTTGATGTCGCCCTTGGCGTCGAAGGCGACGGTGCCGATCACACCGGGGAAGTTGACCTTGCCGATGGCCGGAGCGTACTTGGCCGGGTCGGACGAGTTGGCGGCCTTCATGGCCTCGATGATCGCCGAGGCGGCGTCGTAGGCGTAGGGCGCGTAGATCTGCACGTCGGCGTTGAAACGCTTCTTGAAGCGGGCGTTGAAATCCTTGCCGCCCGGCATCTTGTCGAGCGGCAGGCCCGGCTGGGTGCAGTAAGCGTTGGGGCCGATGGCGTCGCCAGCCAGCTTGATGATCTCGCCGGTGCAGCCGCCGTCGCCAGTGATGAACTTGGCGCCGATGCCCAGCTGCTTGATCTGCTTGAGCATCGGGCCGCCCTGGGTGTCCATGCCGCTGTAGACGATCACGTCCGGCGTCTTGCCCTTGATGCGGGTGAGGATGGCGAGGAAATCGGTGGCCTTGTCGCTGGTGAATTCACGGGTCACCACTGTGCCGCCGCTGGCCTTGACGGCCTTCTCGACCTCGTCGGCGAGGCCCTGGCCGTAGGCGGTGCGGTCGTCGATGATGGCGATCTTCTTGCCCAGCGCGGTGGCCGCGTACTTGCCGATGCCCAGGCCCTGCTGCACGTCGTTGGCGATGGTGCGGAAGGTGGCCTTGAAGTTCTGCTGGGTGAGCTTGGGATTGGTGGAGGCCGGCGAGACCTGCGGCACGCCGCCTTCGTTGTAGATGCGCGAGGCGGGGATGGAGGCACCGGAGTTGAGGTGGCCGACCACGCCCTTCACGCCGGCATCGACCAGCCGCTGGGCCACGTTGGTGGCGGTCTTCGGGTCGGCCGCGTCGTCTTCGGCCATCACCTCGAACTTCACCTTCTTGCCGCCCAGGGTCACGCCCTTGGCGTTGTATTCCTCGACGGCGAGGCGCACGCCGTTCTCGATGTCCTTGCCCAGGTGCGACTGGGTGCCGGTGAGCGGCGCGGCGGTGCCGAGCTTGACGACTTCCTGGGCCTGCACGGCGGATGCACCAAGACCGAGCACGGCGAGGGCGACAAGGGTGATTTTCATGCGGTTTTCTCCTCTGGAGGGTTCAGGCAGGACGTTTCAAGCAAATTCGGCGCCACGCGGGCGGCACCGTGTCGATCGTTCGGGGCCGGGCCTCAGGGCCGGACTTCCCACTTGCCGGCGTTGAACTGGTAGAGCGCCACGCCGCCTTCGCGCACGTCGCCGTTGGCGTCGAAGGCGATGTTGCCGGTGACGCCCTTGAAATTCACCTTCGGCATCAGCGGCAGGTATTTCTCGGGGTCGGCCGAGTTGGCGAGCTTCATGGCCTCGATGAGGGCGCTGGCGGCGTCGTAGCTGTAGGGGGCGTAGAGCTGCACCGGCACGCCAAAGCGCTTGGTGAAGCGCTCGTTGAAAGCCTTGCCGGCGGGCATCTTGTCCATCGGGATGCCGGCCTGGGTGCAATACACGTCGCTGCTCATCGCCGCGCCGGCGATCTTGATCATCTCGGCGGTGCATGCACCATCGCCACCCAGATACTTGGCGGTGATGCCCAGCTGCTTCATCTGCTTGAGGAGCGGCGCACCCTGGGCGTCCATGCCGCCGTAGAAGATGGCATCGGGCCTGGCGGCCTTGAGCTTGGTGAGGATGGCCGCGAAGTCGGTGGCCTTGTCGTTGGTGAATTCACGCCCCACCGGCTTCACGCCACGCTGCTTGAGGCTGTCGACCAGCGCGTCGGCGAGACCCTGGCCGTAGGCGGTGCGGTCGTCGATCACCGCGATGCGCTGGGCCTTCAGCACATCCACCGCAAAGCGCGCCATGGCGTTGCCCTGCTGGAGATCATTGGCGATGACCCGGTAGGTGGTCTTGAAGCCCTGGCGGGTGAGCTTGGGGGTGGTGGACGAGGGCGTCACCGACGGCACGCCGCCCTGTTCATAGATGCGCGAGGCGGGGATCGCGGCGCCGGAGGTCACGTGGCCGACCACGCCTTTCACGCCGGCATCCACCAGGCGCTGGGCAACCGTGGTGGCGGTGCGCGGGTCGGCCTGGTCGTCCTCGGCCATCAGCTCGAAACGGGCTTTCTGGCCGCCGATGGTCACGCCCTTCGCGTTGGCGTCCTCCAGCGCCAGCTGGGCGCCGAACTGCTCGTCCTTGCCCACGTGGGAAATCGGCCCGGTAAGCGGGCCGGCAAAACCAATCTTCACCACCACGTCGGCCAGCACCGCGGTGCTCGCGGCCATCGTCGCGCCGGCCACCGCCAGCATCGTCACGGAGCGTTTCACCTGTTCATCCTCCACAAAGGGTGTTCATGCCAGAATGGGCCGATTGTAACCAAGCCCGGCCATTTTGGCGGGTTGCCGCCACCTCGACACCGCGGGAGACCCTCCGATGCGTAAACTGCTGTCTTTCCTTCTTGGCGCCCTGGCCCTCCTGGGGCTCGCGGGCTGCGACGCGGTCAACATGAAAGACCTCAAACCTGGCGTCTCCACCGGCTACGACGTGCGCGACAAGTTCGGCACGCCCGGCATCGAATGGCGTAACGACGACGGCAGCGTGACCTGGGAATACACCCGCCAGCCCCAGGGCACCGAATGCTTCATGATCACCGTGGGGCCGGACAACATCCTGCGCAGCATCGAGAACGTGCTCACCCCCGCCAACTTCGCCCGCATCCAGCCCGGCTGGAGCAAGGACCAGGTGCGCCGCCTGCTGGGCAAGCCGCGCTCGGTTCAGAAGTTCGCCCTCAAGAAAGAGGAAGTTTGGGACTGGCAACTGCCGCCGGAATTCAGCGCCAACGTCTTCTTCAACGTCCATTTTGACGAGTCCGGCGTGGTCACCGGCACCAGCCGCTCGACCGAGCAAAAGGGCAACTGATCCCGGCGAGGTGCTCCAGCGTGCACATGGCATGGAGCATATGTTCAATTATTGAACACTCTGGCGCACACTTCGCCGCGCCGCAGCATTTTTCCACCCACTACTCAAGCAACTGATAAACAAGACTTTTGGCCGCATAGGCCCACTTGATTGCCGGCTGGCACGCCCCCTGCTGAATAGACATCAACGCTGCAAGAAGCGTTTTCGATCAAATTCAGGAGGAGACTTCCATGCTGTATGCACTGCCCGGTTCTGCAGACGCCAAGGTTCAATACAAGTCCAAGTACGACAACTTCATCGGCGGCAAGTGGGTCGCCCCGGTCAAGGGTGAGTACTTCGATGTGATCACTCCGATCACCGGCAAGCCCTACACCCAGGCCGCCCGCTCCGGCGCCGAAGACGTGGAGCTGGCCCTGGACGCCGCTCACGCTGCCGCTGACAAATTTGGCCGCACCCCGGCTGCCGAGCGTGCCAACCTCCTCCTGAAGATCGCCGACCGCCTCGAAGCCAATATCGAGATGCTCGCCTACGCCGAGACCGTCGATAACGGCAAGGCCATCCGCGAAACCCTGAACGCCGACATCCCGCTGGCTGTCGACCACTTCCGCTACTTCGCCGGCTGCCTGCGCGCCCAGGAAGGCGGCATCTCCGAGATCGACGAGAACACCGTCGCCTACCACTTCCACGAGCCCCTGGGCGTCGTCGGCCAGATCATCCCCTGGAACTTCCCGATCCTGATGGCCGCCTGGAAGCTGGCCCCCGCCATCGGCGCCGGCAACTGCGTGGTGCTCAAGCCCGCCGAATCCACCCCGATCTCGATCCTGATCCTGACCGAGCTGATCGCCGACCTGCTGCCGCCGGGCGTGCTGAACATCGTCAATGGCTACGGCCGTGAAGCCGGCATGCCGCTGGCCACCAGCCGCCGCATCGCCAAGATCGCCTTCACCGGCTCCACCGCCACCGGCCGCGTGATCGCCCAGGCCGCCGCCACCAGCCTGATCCCCGCCACCCTCGAGCTGGGCGGCAAGTCCCCCAACATCTTCTTCGAGGACATCATGGCGGCCGACGACGCCTTCCTCGACAAGGCTGTCGAAGGCATGGTGCTGTTCGCCTTCAACCAGGGCGAAGTGTGCACCTGCCCGTCCCGCGCCCTGATCCAGGAATCGATCTACGACCGCTTCATGGAAAAGGTCATGGCCCGCGTCAAGGCCATCAAGCAGCTCAGCCCCCTCGACACCGACAGCATGATGGGCGCCCAGGCTTCCCAGGATCAGCTGAACAAGATCATGGCCTACATGGAGATCGGTCGTCAGGAAGGCGCCCAGTGCCTGGTTGGCGGCGACCGCACCCACATGGACGGCGATCTGGCCGGCGGCTACTACATCCAGCCGACCCTGTTCAAGGGCCACAACAAGATGCGCGTGTTCCAGGAAGAAATCTTCGGGCCGGTGCTGGCCGTGACCACCTTCAAGGACGAAGCCGAAGCCCTCGAGATCGCCAACGACACCCCGTACGGCCTCGGCGCCGGCGTGTGGAGCCGTGACGGCAGCCGCGCCTACCGCATGGGCCGCAACATCAAGGCCGGCCGTGTGTGGACCAACTGCTACCACGCCTACCCCGCCCACGCCACCTTCGGCGGCTACAAGGAATCCGGCATCGGTCGCGAAACCCACAAGATGATGCTCGACCACTACCAGCAGACCAAGAACCTGCTGGTCAGCTACAGCCCGAACGCCCTCGGCTTCTTCTGATGTGTTTGTGTCGTCCCTGTTGTAAGTAAGGCAAGGTGTTGCAGGGCGGGAGGAATCCCGTCCCGCTTTTTTCTTGGAGGAGCCCCATGACACCGAGAATCATTGCCACCGACGCCGCCCTCGCCTTCATCGACGAGCTGCGTGCCGAATTCGGTCCCCTGATGTTCGTGCTCTCCGGCGGCTGCTGCGACGGCAGCGTACCCAACTGCTACAAGCTCGGCGAGGTCATCCCCGGCCAGACCATGCTGCTGATCGGCGAAGTGGGCGGCGCCCCCTTCTACCTGGGCCACCAGGAATTCGCCTACTACGGTTCGTCCCAGCTCACCCTCGACGTGCAGCCCGGCGGCGGCGGCGACTTCTCCCTCGACTGCGGCAAGGGCCGCGCCTTCGTCACCCGCTCGCGCCTGCTCTCCGACGACGAGATCGCCACGCTGGCGCCGATTTCGGCCGGGTAGCCCACATCCCGGCATTGCCCGATCACCCCGCGGCGTATATCTTTCTGTATAGATCGCCTAAAGCTGTCACAGGCATCTGACGTAAGAGGACACGAGTTCGGCCCTGCCTGTCCGTAGGTCGGCTCGTCCGCGCCCCTTCCGGCGCGAGCAACTCCAGCCCGGCGGAACCCACGATGGCAACCCTTCTCTGGCTTCAGACCGGCGCATGCAGCGGCGACACCATGTCGCTGCTGAACGCCGACAGCCCTTCGGTCGAAAGCCTCGTCAACAACGGCAGCCTCGACATCCTGTGGCACCCTTCGCTCACCGCCAGGCCGGCCGGTGCGCTGGGCGAGCTGATCGCCGCCATCGAGGCCGGCACCCAGCCCCTCGACATCCTGTGCATCGAGGGCAGCCTCATCACCGGCCCCTACGGCACGGGCATGTTCGACAGCTACCGCGGCCGCGCCAAGATCGACATCGCCCGGGCCCTGGCCGCGCGGGCGCGCCACGTGGTGGCGGTTGGCACCTGCTCGGCCTTCGGCGGCATTCCGGCCGCGCCCCCCAACCCCACCGACTGCACCGGCCTGCAGTTCGACCGCGAACAACCCGGCGGCATGCTCCCGCCCGAATGGCGCTCGGCGTCCGGCAACCCGGTGATCAACCTGGCCGGCTGCCCGGTGCATCCCAACACCATCACCCGCAGCCTCGCGCTGCTGGCCACCGGCCAGCCCCTCGAACTCGACTTCCTCAACCGCCCGCGCGCCTTTTACGGCAGCACGGTGCATCAGGGCTGCACGCGCAGCGAGTACCACGAGTACGACATCGAGGAGAAGGACTTCGGCGGCCGCGGCTGCCTGTTCTTCAACCTCGGCTGCCAGGGGCCCAACACCCTCGCCAACTGCAACGGCGAGCTGTGGAACCGGCGCAGCAGCAAGACCCGCGCCGGCGTGCCCTGCTTCGGCTGCACCTCGCCCGGCTTCCCGCGGGACGGTGACCTGTTCCGCACCGAAAAGATCGGCGCCGTGCCGGTAGCCCTGCCCCTGGGCGTCTCCCGCGCCCACTACATGGCCTACAAGAACCTGGCCCATGCCGCCGCGCCGCTGCGCATCAAGAACCGCGACATGGACATCTGAACATCGCCATGACCCGCACCACCCTCAACATCGATCTCAACCGGGTCGAAGGCGACCTGGAGTTCCAGGTGGACCTGGACGGCAACCGCATCGTCGACGCGCGCTGCGTCGGCACCCTGTTCCGCGGCTTCGAGCAGCTCCTGATCGGCCGCGCGCCCAAGGATGGCCTCGTCATCACCCCGCGGGTGTGCGGCATCTGCGGCACCGCCCACCTTTACACCGCGGCCCTCGCACTGGAGCGCCTTGCCCAGCTGCCGGTGCCGCCCCAGGCCACGCTGATCCGCAACCTGTGCCTGATGGCCGAGAACGTCCAGAGCGATCTGCGCCAGAGCTTTCTGTTCTTCACGCCGGATTTCATCCATCCGCGTTACGGTGGCGATCTTCGGCGGCCAGTGGCCCCACTCGTCCTACATGCTGCCCGGCGGCGTCACCCGCGGCGCCTCTTCCCGCGACCTGATCGACTGCCAGGACATCGTCGATCAGGCCATCGAATGGTATGAGCGCGACGCCATCGGCGACAGCCTCGACAACTGGCTGGCGCTCGACAGCAGCGACGCCTTCTTCGGCTGGCTCGAGGCCGACGCCCACGCCGCCAGCGCCATCGGCCTGCTCACCCGCTTCTCCCGCGCCATCGGCCTGCAGAAGATCGGCGGCGGCGCCCGCCATTTCCTGTCGGCCGGCGCCTGGCACGACCCGCAGCGCTGGGCCCCGCCCTACACCGACGGCGCCACCCTGATGCCCGCCGGCATCTACCACGCCGACGAGGCCCGCCTCGAAGCCTTCGACCAGCTCCGCGTGAACGAGCACGTCCGCCACGCCTGGTATCGCCCCTACCCCGGCGGCCGCCACCCCTTCATTGGCGAGACGGTGCCCGACTACCAGCCCGACACCGACCGCTACACCTGGGCCAAGGCCCCGCGCTACGGCGATCTGGTCGTCGAGACCGGCCCGCTGGCCGAACTCCTCGCCGGCGGCGACGCGCTGGTGGCCAGCCTGCTCGCCCTCGAAGGCCCCAACACCTGGCTGCGCCAGTTTGCCCGCCTGCGCCGCACCGCCCACACCCTGCACTGGATGAAGCACCACCTGGCCGAGCTTGCCGGCCAGATCGGCACGCCCCACTACCTGCCGCCCCCCGCCGACGCCTTCCAGAACGGCGAAGGCTACGGCTTCGTGCAGGCCGCCCGCGGCACCCTGGGGCACTGGATACAGGTGGAGGACGGCCGCATCAGCCGCTACCAGATCGTCACCCCAACCGCCTGGAACGCCTCGCCGAAAGACAGCGCCGGCCGCCACGGCCACTGGGAAGAAAGCGTGATCGGCGTCGAGCTCGCCGACCCGGCCGACCCCGTCGAGATCGGCCACATCGTCCGCTCCCACGACCCGTGCCTGGTGTGCACCGTGCATTTCGTGGGCAGCGGGGAGCGCCACCGCTATGGCGTCTGACCTTCCCCGAGAGGGACGGGGCAATGTGCCCCGCAGCCTTCACATCATCTGCTTCGGCAACGAGCTGCACGGGGACGACGGCTTCGGCCCCGCCGTGCACGCGCGCCTCGCAGCCGGCCCGCTGCCCGCCGGGGTGCGCCTGATGCGTGCCGACCTGGCCGGGCTCGGCGCCATCAACTGCTTCGAAGGCTGCGACGAAGCCATCCTCGTCGATGCCGTCGCCGGCTTCGGCCCGCCGGGCTCGCTGCATGAACTCGACGCCGCCGACTTCGCCGACGCCGCCGCCCGCGACGAAGCCCCGGCCGGTTTCCACGGCGCCGGCGTCGGCGGGCTGCTCAAGCTGCTGCCGGCGGCGCTCGACCCGTTGCCGGTGATCCGTCTGGTGGGCGCCGAAGCCGGCCCGCTCACCGCCTTCTCGCCAGGCCTGTCGCCGCCCGTGGCCCAGGCGGTGGACGCCGCCGCCGCCCGCATCCGGACGCTGTGCTCATGAACAGCCGCGACGCCATCCCGATCCGCAACCTGCGCCAGGTCGTCGGGCGGCCGGATCGCCTGTGCGGCGTCGTCGCCCTGCCGGGGCACAGCACGCCGCTGCACATCCTCGTCGTCCAGCGCAACGACGGCTGGGTGGCCCTGCCCGCCGCCTGCCCCCATGAAGGCCACCGTCTCGACCACAGCGCCGAAGACAGCGACGGCCGCCTGATCTGCCCGGCCCACGGCCTGCAGGTCGAGACCGTCGACGAGAAAGCCACCCTCCAGGTTCGCCAGGTGGGCGACGACTTCTGCGTGGTGGTGCCCGACCATGAGGCCGGCGGGATGCCCGCCCGGGGCGAGTTGATGCGCCTGCGGCTGGAGCTCGAAGCCCTCCGTCAGGCCAACGCCACCCTCGAACAGCAGATCATCGCCGTCACCGGGATGATGGACACCATGGTGGATGAAGTCAGCGCCAAGTCCCGCCTGCTCGAGCAGCAGACCGCCGAGCAGATCCGGATGGGCAGCTTCATCACCAACGTGATGGATACCATGGACAGCCTGCTGCTGGTGATCGACCGCTTCGGGCTCATCAGCCGGGCCAACGCCGCCGTCCGTCGCAACCTGGGCAGGGACCCGGCCGAACTCGTGGGTGCCTCGCCGGACATCCTGCTGGCCGACGAAACCCTCACCGAACTGCACGCCGCCTCTCCGAGCTTTGCCCCGGGCACGGTGCTGTTCCGCACCATCCTGCAGCAGGGCAGCGTCGAAATGGAGACCTGCCTGGAGAGCCGCCTGCCGGGCCGGCTGACCCGGCACTTCATCCTCCGCGCGGCCCTGCTCCACGACCGCAGCGGCAAGCTCGAAGGGGTGGTCATCGTCGGCTCCGACATCACCACCCTGCGCCTGCGCGAACAGGCCCTGAAGGAGAGCGAGCAGCGCTTCCGGGATTACTCCGCGGTCTCGTCCGACTGGTACTGGGAAACCGACGCCGACATGCGCTTCACCGCCTACATCGGCCGCGGCCCCGAGGGGCACACCATGATTGATCTGGTGCGCGGGCGACGCCGCGAGGAGTTCGCCGCCCCGGAAGATCTGGCCGACACCGAAAAGTGGGCCCGCTACCACGCCGCGATCGCGGCCCGGCAGGAGTTCCGGGATTTCGAATACTGCGTCCGCCACCCGGTGAAGCTCATCAGCTGGCTGAGCCTGTCCGGCCTGCCGGTCATCTCTCCGGAAGGCGAGTTCCTCGGCTATCGGGGCACCTCCAAGGACATCTCGTCCCGCAAGACCATCGAGGCCGAACTGCGGCGCCACCGGGATCACCTCTCCGAGCTGGTGGCCGCCCAGACCGCCGATCTCGTCTCCGCCAAGGAAGCCGCCGAGCGGGCCAACCAGCTCAAGAGCGAATTCCTCGCCAACATGTCCCACGAGTTCCGCACCCCGCTGCACGGCATCATGTCCTACGCGCGGCTGGGCGAGACCCGTACCGGCCAGGTGCCGGAGGAAAAGCTCATCAACTACTTCCAGCGCATCCACCAGAGCGGCTCGCGCCTCGCCGACCTGGTGAACGACCTGCTCGACCTGGCCAAGCTCGAAGCCCGGCGGATCAACTTTGCGCTGCACCCGGGCGACATCGCGGTGGTGGTCGACCGGGTGCACACCGACCTGGCGGCGCTCTTCAAGCAGCACGGCCTCAATCTCGCCATCGACCGCCAGACCCGCAGCACCGTCGCCCACATCGACCCCCAGCAGCTCCACCACGCGGTGCAGAACCTGCTCTCCAACGCCATCAAGTTCTCGCCGCCGGGCGGCACCATCACCGTCACGTACCGGGACTGCATGCTCGGCAAGCGCGAGGCGGTCGCCTTCAGCGTGCGCGACCAGGGCGTCGGCATTCCGCCCGGCGAGGAGCAGCAGATCTTCGAGAAGTTCGTGCAGAGCAGCGCCACCAAGACCGGCGCCGGCGGCACCGGACTGGGCCTGGCGATCACCAGCGAGATCGTGCGCGGCCACGAAGGCAGCATCAGCGTCCGCAACCACCCGGACGGCGGCGCGGTGTTCGAGATCCGCATCCCGCGCAGCGCCGAATAAAACCCGGCGCTACTCCGGCACGTACACCAGCCCGCCATCGGGCATCCGGTAGGCGCTGCCGGCGCGCACCCCGCCCGCCGCCGACTGGTTCGCCCCCTCGCCGCGGAAGTGCTCGATCTTGCGGCCCTCCTTCACCACCACCTCCATGCCCGGCGTGCCCGGGTTGCGGACCACCGTCACCCGCTCGTCGCTGAAGGGGTTGAGCGGGTTCTTCGCCACCGCCAGCAGCAGCGCCGCGATGAGCACCAGGAACACGTCGATCAGGTTCACCACCGACAGCAGCGGGTCGTCCCCGTCGGCATCTTCCGTCAGCCGCCGCCGCAGGCCGCTCATCGCGCCACCTCGGCGGGCATGGCGGACGGGCGCAGGGCCAGATCGCCCTTCTCGATGGCCAGCAGGTCGTCGGCGTACCAGCGCCGGCGCACGTGGCCGATCGAGTAGGTCAGCGCCGCCGCGATCAGCGCCAGGATCACCGCCGAGAAGGCCACCGTCAGGCTGCGCGACACGTCGCCCAGATCGCCGTCGCCCAGCGCCTTGAGGGCCGGCCCCATGGGGATCATCGTCGCCACCAGCCCCAGCATCGGCGCCACCCGGGTCGCGATGCGCACCAGCTCCAGCCGCGCCACGGCGATGGATTCCAGTTCGGCCGGCTGCAGCTGCGGGTCGGCCTGGCGGGCCAGGGCCAGCTCGAAGCCCGCCGCCACGCCCGCGCGGCGCTGGGCCATCTGCCACAGGAAGGCGCCCAGCGCATAGAAGGCGTACAGGAAAAGCAGGCCGATGGCCGCCAGCACCGGGATCAGGAACAGCTGGCTGGCCGCGTACATCAGGCCGTCGATGGAAGGGTTCATGGCTCAGGCTCCGGAAAGGACAGGGGAAGGGATGGCGCGCCGGCCCCGCAGGGCCTGGCCGAGGGCGCCGGCGGCAAAGGCCGCGAGCAGCACCGCCAGCAGGCCGGCGGCGGGTTGGGATGGGGCAGGCACGGCGGGCGGCGCCACCGGCTCGAGGCGCAGACCGGCGGGTGGCACGGGCTGCCGGGCCGGCGAGGCGTCTGCAGGCGCCTCGGGATGCGGCAGCTGCGGCGACGCTGCAGGGTGCGGGACTGGCGTCTGGCTGAGCCGGCGGGCCAGTGGCGCCGCCGGGCCGATGCGTTCCACCGGCCGTGTGGCCTGCTCCTGCAGCTCGCCCGGCAGCGGGGCGGCCTGCACGGGCGGCGGCACACCCACGCCGCGGGTCGAGCCATCCCGGTCGCCCACGTGGTAACCGGTGCGCAGGAACTCGATGGCGTCCGGGTTGCCGTCGGCCGCGGCGGCCTCGAACCAGCGGCGGGCGGCGGCTTCGTCCTTCGGCACGCCCTTGCCCTCGTGCAGCGCGCTGGCGTAGTGGAGCTTGCCGAGCACCGCGTAGGGAGAATCGCCGGATTCGGCGGCGCGGCGCATCAGCTCGGCCGCGCCGGCCAGATCGCGGGGCACCTCGGCGCCGTCCTGGAGCATCAGCGCCTTCCAGATCATCGCGCCGATGTAGCCGGCGGCGATGCAACGGTCGAAGATCTTCATCGCCGTCGCGTGGTCGCCGCACTTCTCGAACAGGTAGCCCTTGCTGCACACCATCAGGCTGGCGGGCTGATCGGCGAGGTATTCCAGGGTCTGGTCGCCCACCACGTGGGCGAGATCGGTGGGCTCGCCGGTCTGGGGCACCGGGCCGCCACAGAACAGGTTGCCCGCCCCGGTCGCCGCGCCGGAGGCACACATCAGGGCCACAAGGGCAGCCCTCTTCAGATCGAGCATGGAGGTTTCCGTCGGTTGCGGACGGGGCCACCGCGCGCCCGTCTCCCGAGCCACTTTATGGCCGTCACAGCGGGCGGTCTGCGGCATCCTGCCCCGGATCGACCGGGCAATTTGCCCAGGTCGGCGCCCCCGCCCCAACAGGGTGCAATGCCCGCCCGTTTGCGGGCAGATTGACCTCGGCGGGGCACTGACGGGCGGGGTTTACTGGCAGCGGCCATCCGGCCACACCAACCTGTTTCAGGAGACCCCGATGCCCCACGCCTTCGACACCGACGCCATCCGCTGGCAGCCCTTTGGCGACTTTCCCCACTTCGCGTACTCGATCCTGGAGGTGGACATGGAACGCCGCATCGCCGACGTGCTGTTCCGCTTCGACGCTGGCCAGCAGATCGTCCTGCACCGCCACAAGGCGCTCAACCACACCTTCGTGATCCGCGGCGAGCACCGGCTCTACGAACTGGATGGCCGCCTTCGGGAGGCGCGCGCCACCGGCAGCTACACCCTCTCACCGGCCAGCGAGACGCCCCACCGGGAAGGCGGCGGCGCGGAAGACGCGATCGTGCTGTTCAGCATGCGGCCGCTGCCGGGCGAGATCCTCTACGAGATCCTCGACGACACCGGCCAGACCATCGCCGAGCTGACGCTGGAAACCCTGCAGGCGCTGTTCGCGGCCCAGCAGGCCGAGGCCGCCGCGGCCTGAGCCGGCTCAGATCAGCCCGAGACGCAGCGCCAGCCGGGTCAGCTCGATGTCGCTGCGCACGCCCAGCTTGCTCTTGATCTGGTAATGGCAGTTCTGCACCGTCTTGGCCGAGATCGACAGGCGTGCGCCGATCTCCTCGGCCCCCAGCCCGTCGAGCAGCAGGCGCAGGATCTCAAACTCCCGCGGGGCCAGCTCGGCGAGCGGCTCCCGCGGGCGGTCGATGAGGGCCAGGGCCAGCTCCGGCGCGATGTCCGGGCTGATCACCTGACGCCGCGCGGCCACCTGATACACGGCGTTCACCAGCACCTCGGGCGGGCTGCTCTTGGTCACGTAGCCCAGCGCGCCGGCCCGCAGGGCCTGGGTGGCGAAGAGCGGCTCCCGGTGCATCGAGAACACCAGGATGCGGGCGCCGGCTTCCCGCTGGAGCAGGCGGCGGATCAGCTCGACCCCGCCCATGTCTGGCAGGCTCAGGTCGAGCACCACCACGTCGGGCCCGTGGATGCGGAAGCGGTCCATCGCCTCCCGGGCGGTGGCCGCCTCGGCCACGATGGCCAGGTCGGGCCGGGTTTCCAGCAGGCGGCGGTAGCCCTCGCGCACCACCGCGTGGTCGTCCACCAGCAGCAGGCGGGTGTGCTCAAGCATCGTCGTGCTCCGTGGTCAGCAGCGCCTCGGGCGGAAAATCCGCCCGCACCCGCATGCCGCGGGGCGCCAGGGGTTCGAGGGCGAAGCGCCCGCCCAGGGCCTCGACGCGCTCGCGCATCCCCAGCACGCCCAGGCCGCTGCCGGGGCTGGGCGGCGCATCGCCGTCGCCGTCGTCCTCCACCCGCAGGCGGCAGCCGGCGCCGTCGCGCTCCAGGCTCACCACCACCCGGCCGGGCGTGCCGTGGCGCAGGGCGTTGGTGAGGCTCTCCTGCGCGATGCGATACAGGCTCACCGTCAGGTCGTCGGGCAGCGCGTCAATCTCGCCCTTCACCACCAGCGCGAAATCGCAGTCCGGCAGGCGCCGCCGCCAGCCAGCCACCAGCTGATCCAGCGCGGCGGCAAGGCCGAACTCCTCCAGCCCCACCGGCCGCAGCTGGTGCAGGATGCCCTGCAGGCTCTCCATCATGTGGCCGGTCACCGCCGACACCGCCCGGGCCGCCGGCAGCAGCGTGGGGTCGGATGCTTCGGCCCGCGCGGCAATGAAAGCCGCCTCGGCGCCCACCGACGCCAGGCACTGGCCAAATTCGTCGTGCAGCTCGCGGGCCAGCCGGCGACGCTCCTCCTCGCGCACCGCCAGCAGGCGCTGGGCGAGCTGGCGCTGGGCGGCGAGGGTCTTCTGGAGCTGCTCGGCCAGGTGATCGAAGCCGGCGGCGATGCGGCGCAGCTCGATCAGCCGCGGGCGCGGCATGCGGGCCGACAGGTCGCCGGCCTCCATCCGCCCCAGCACCGCCAGGATCTGGTCCGCCGGGCGCAGGGCGCGGCGCACCGGGCGGTAGATCAGCAGGTTGAGCAGCAGGATCGCCAGGCTCATGCCCAGCACGGTGCGGATCTGCACCCACGCGGCGCGGCCCTCGCTGTCGAGATCCGGCGTGACGACGAACTCGCCCACCTTCACGCCCGGGTACTGACCGATCACCCCGCGATAGGCGACATCCGGCCCGATGAGGCGCTCCAGCAGCCAGCGCACCGGGGCCGGCGCCGCGCCGTCGTCGTGAAAGCAGCGGCTCACCACCGGGCGCTTGTAGAGGTCTTCCACCGCCACGCAGATGCCCAGCAGCGGGCCGATGCCGTCCAGCGATGAAAGGGTCAGCCCGTCCAGGCTGCGCCGGAAGGCGTCGCGCAACTGGTCGGCCTCGCCGGCGATCAGCCGCTCGACGGTGACGCCGGAGCGGGAGATATGGCCCTGGATGCGCTCCCGCGTCTGATGGAGCACCACCACCGTGGCCGCCACGCCGATGGCCAGCGCAAAGAGGCTCACCCGCAGGAGCAGGTGGCGTTTGAGATCCACCGCGGCCGGGGCGGCGGGCGGTGCGGGCGGGCGATCGGTCATGCAGACAGGCGAGGGATGAGGACAAAGCCCCGCCAAAGCAGCAGGGCGCGGCACGCCCCGCAGATTACCCCATCCCCGCCGGGCATTTTGCCCGCAGCGCCACGGCCGCGCGGGGCTGCCGTGGCGTGCCTTCGATCAGCGACGGCGGCGCAGCAGGCCGCCCACGCCCAGCGCGCCCATCAGCAGCGCCAGGCTGCCGGGCTCCGGCGCTTCATGCACAGAGAAGGCGGTGGCGTCGGGGCTGGAGAAGCTCAGGGCAAAGGGATCGCCGTTATAGAGCGACACGCCGGCCAGATGGAAGGTGGCCTTGTCGTCGGCCAGGCAGAACCAGCCGTTGTCGCGGTTGGTGCCGGGATCGCCGCAGCGCACGCCTGCGGTGTAGGACACGAAGGGGTCGATGTTCAGCAGGAAGTCGTTGTCGAAGGTGTTCACCAGCTTGATGTCGGTGAAATCGAAGCTCCAGTTACCCCGCTCGGGCAGGAACAGGCCGATGTCGATGGGCGCGCCGTTTATGTCGAAATAGACGTTTTGCGACAAGACCGTGCCATTGTGGCTGGTGGCCTTGAGCACGGTGGACACCGCCAGCGGGGTGAATTTCAGGTTCTCCTGGATCTTCAGATCCACCCCGGCCTTCACGCTGCCGATGCCAATGTTGGCGCCCACGCCGGGCTCGGCAAAGGTCAGGGAGCTGCTCACGGAGGTACGCTGGTCAAGGGCTGGCCCGGTGGCCAGCGTACCGCTCAGGGAATAATTGGCACAGATGATGCATACGTCACCGCCAAGGGCATGGGCCGTCACGTTGATGTTGGCACCGATCAGCGACGAGAGCGACCGACCGCCGGCCCCGGTGAAGGCGAAGGAACCGCGCCACATCTCGCTGTCGCCACCGGCCCAGTCCATGTACGAACCGCTGATGGTGCCGGCGTAGGCGCCGGAGATCGTGCCGGTGCTGGCCGACACCGCGTACGAGATGCCCAGCCCGTCCGAACCGAACATGCGCGACGAACTGAAGCTCGCCGACGAGCCGCCCGGCCCCCAGAAGCTCTGGCTGGCGGCGTTGAAGACCAGATTCTGGCTGTAACTGACGACGGTGGCGTGGGCGGCCGGCGCAGCAACGGCGCCGGCCAGCAGCGCAGCTGCCGTCCAGGACTTGAAAGACATGGTGAGACCCCCTGAAGCGTTTTGTTTTATCGACATGACAGGCCGCGACACTAGCGCTGCCTGTGGAGCCCAGCCTATCCGACAAAAGGTTCCAGATCGGTTACACCCGGCTACCATCCGCCCCGGGCGGAACAAAGCCCCGGGCGCGCCAGTCCGACCCGCATACGTCAAATAACAATCATTCCCCCAACACGATCATGCCGACCCTCGAAACCCTGCCCTTCGACAACGCCTTCGCCCGGCTACCCGACGCCTTCTACACGCGCCTGCCGCCCACGCCCCTGCCCGATCCCTACCTCGTCGCCGCCAGCCCGGCCGCCGCCGCGCTGATCCAGCTCGACCCGGCCGAGTTCGCCCGGCCCGAGTTCGCCCACGTCTTTGCCGGCAACCAGCTGTTGCCCGGCAGCGAGCCCCTGGCCGCGGTGTATTCCGGCCACCAGTTCGGGATGTGGGCCGGCCAGCTGGGCGACGGCCGCGCCCACCTGCTGGGCGAGGTCGCCGGCGCCGGCAGCGGTTGGGAAATCCAGCTGAAGGGCGCCGGCCAGACGCCCTACTCCCGCTTCGCCGACGGCCGCGCGGTGCTGCGTTCGAGCATCCGCGAGTTCCTGTGCTCCGAGGCCATGGCCGCGCTGGGCATTCCCACCACCCGCGCCCTGTGCGTGGTGGGCTCCAACGAGCCGGTGCGCCGCGAAGCCATCGAGACCGCCGCAGTGGTCACCCGCCTGGCGCCGAGCTTCATCCGCTTCGGCTCCTTCGAGCACTGGGCCGCCCGCAAGCGCACCGACGAACTCCGCCAGCTCGCCGACTATGTGATCGACCGCTTCCGCCCCGAATGCCGCGACGCCGCCAATCCCTACGCCGCGCTGCTGGCCGACGTGGCCCGGCGCACCGCCAGCCTCATCGCCCAGTGGCAGACGGTGGGCTTCATGCACGGGGTGATGAACACCGACAACATGTCGATCCTCGGCCTCACCCTCGATTACGGCCCCTTCGGCTTCATGGACACCTTCGACGCCGGCCACATCTGCAACCACTCCGACGACCACGGCCGCTACAGCTACCGCGCCCAGCCCCAGATCGGCCACTGGAACCTCTACGCCCTGGGCCACGCCCTGTCGTCGCTGGTGGGCGAGCGGGCCGACGTGCAGGCCGCCATCGAGGACAACTACACCGCCACCTTCGAGGCCACCTTCATGGCGCAGGTGCGCGCCAAGCTGGGCCTGGCCGACGCCCTGCCCGGCGACGAGGATTTCGTCGGCGAGACCTTCGGCGTGCTGCAGCGCCTGCGCATCGACTTCACCCAGTTCTTCCGCCTGCTGTCGTCCCTGCCGGCCGAGGTGAATGAAGCCGACCGCGCCGCCATCGACGCCCCGCTGCGCGACATCGTGATCGACCGCTTCGCGCTGGACGCCTGGCTCGACCTGTGGCGCGCCCGCCTGAAAGCCGAAGGCAGGCCCGACGGCGAGCGCCAGGCCGCCATGCGCGCCGTCAATCCCAAGTACGTGCTGCGCAACTGGATCGCCGAATCCGCCATCCGCGCCGCCCAGGCGGGGGATTTCAGCGAGACGGCCACGGTGCTCGCCTGCCTGTCGAAGCCCTTCGACGAGCAGCCGGAGTTCGAGCGTTTTGCGGCCCCGCCGCCGGACTGGGCGAGCGGGCTGTCGGTGAGCTGTTCGAGCTGACAGCGAGCACTGGCGGGGCATGGCGCCGCCAGTGCCCATGACCGACGGATGGCGGCCGCCGCCGGGCGTGACGACGGCATGAAATGGCTCTGCGCACGAGCTGTGCCTCATCGCACGAATTGTTAAAAACTGGGTCAGATTTGCACGGACGGAGCCGTAAAGCCTGCCTGTTCCGATCGGAGTCGCCCCATGCCCTACGCGCCGCCAACCCACATCGCGTCGGCCCTTTTCGTCCATAGCCCGGAGGCCCTCGTCTGCTGTCGTCCCGATGGCGAGATCGTTGCCGCCAACAAGGCCGCGTGCCGGTTGCTCGGCTACGCGACGGATGGGCTGCTCGGGCGCAACTTTGCCGAACTGTGCGAGACGCGGCCCCAGCCCGGGATCGACACCGCCACCGAAGGCGCCCACTGGCAAGGCGAGTTCCGCTGCCGGCGCGCGGGCGGTGCCGACTTCATCGCCGAATTCCACGCCAGCGCCTTCCAGACCGAAGCCGCCGGGTTCTGGATCTGTCTGGCCCTGCGCGACATCACGCGCCAGCGCAGCGCCGAGCAACAGCTACGCGCCAGCGACGAACGCCACGCCCACGTGCTCGAGGGCAGCAACCAGGGCTTCTGGGAATGGAACCTCAAGACGGACGCCTTCGAGGTGAGCGCCCGCTACGAGTCCATGCTCGGCTTCGAGCTGGGCGAGCGCGACCTGTCGGTGTCGGAGTGGCCCAAGGTCGTCCATCCGGATGATTTTCCGGTGGCCACGGCGTCCATAGAACGCCACCTTCAGGGCCTCGCGCCATTTCATGAAGCCGAGCTGCGCTGCATGACCAAGGACGGCAGCTGGAAGTGGATCCTCACCAAGGGTCGCGTCGTCGCTTGGGACACCGACGGTTCGCCACTGCTGATGGCCGGCACCCACTCCGACATCTCGGAGCGCAAGCGCGTCGAGGCTGAACTGAACGGCTACCGTCACCACCTCGAGACGCTCGTCCGTCAGCGCAGCGCCGAGATCGACACGCTCTACAACCACGCGCCCTGCGGCTACCACTCGATCGACATCCACGGCCAGTTCGTCGCCATCAACGACACTGAACTGCGGATGCTCGGCTACAGCCGCGACGAAGTGATCGGCAAGCTCAACATTCGCGACGTGCTGGCGCCCCACGAGATCGCTCGTTTCGAACGGCAGTTTGCCGAGTTCATCAGAACCGGGCGGATTTCCGACGTGGAATTCGACGTCCGGCGCAAGGACGGCAGCGTGCTGCCCGTGCGGGTGAGCGCCGAATTGATCCGCCATCCGGACGGCAGTTTCGCCTTCAGCAGCACCACGATGACCGACAACCGCGAACGCAAGGCGATGGATGCCCGCATCGCCGCGCTCCATGCCGAGTTGCAGCGTCGAGCCGCCGAGGCAGAAGCCGCCAACAAGGCCAAGAGCGCCTTCCTGGCCAACATGAGCCACGAAATCCGCACCCCGCTCAACGCCATCATCGGCATGACCCACCTGCTCAACCGCACCTCGCTCGATGCCCGCCAGGCGGCCCAGGTTGGCAAGATCGACGCCGCCGGCCGTCACCTGCTGCAGGTCATCAACGACATCCTCGACATCTCCAAGATCGAGGCCGACCGGCTGCAGCTCGAACAGATCGTGCTGAACCCCGCCGCGCTGCTCCACGAAGCGGCTGCGCTGATGGAAAACCGCGCGACAGAGAAATCCCTGCGCCTGAACGTGGAGGTGCCAGAGGGGCCACCGAACCTGATCGGAGACCCGACGCGGCTGCGTCAGGCGCTGCTCAACTTCGCCAGCAACGCCATCAAGTTCACCGACCGGGGCCGCGTCACCCTGCGCCTCACCCTGGCAGACGAGGGCGACGACGACGCGCTGCTGCGCTTCGAGGTGGAGGACACCGGCCCCGGCATTGCGCCCGAGGTACTCGCCAGCCTGTTCTCGGCCTTCGAGCAGGGCGACAACTCCACCACCCGCAAGCACGGCGGCACGGGCCTCGGCCTGGTCATCGCGCGCCGCCTGGCCGAGCTGATGGGCGGCGAGGCCGGCGCCAACTCGACACCGGGTGTCGGCAGCGTGTTCTGGTTTACTGCAAGGCTGAAGAAGGCCGTCAGCCCGCTGGCCCAGCCCGAGCCCGAGGCTGACAACCTGGAGGCGCTACTGATGGGCGCCCTGCATGGGGCGCATGTGCTGCTCGCCGAGGACGAGCCGGTCAACCAGGAGATCGCCCGCGAGCTGCTTGGCGAGCTGGGGCTTGTGGTGGATGTGGCCAACGACGGACTGGAGGCCGTGACGATGGCCGCGGCCAGGCAATACGCGCTGATATTGATGGACATGCAGATGCCGGGCCTGGATGGCCTCTCAGCCACCCGCGAGATCCGCGCGGCCCCCTGGGGCCACCACGTCCCGATCGTCGCGATGACCGCCAACGCCTTCTCGGAGGATCGCCAGCGCTGCACCGAGGCTGGCATGAACGACTTTCTCTCGAAGCCGGTCGAGCCGGCGCTGCTCTACGCCACCGTGGTCCGCTGGCTGCGCCAGCACTGAGGCCGACGCTCAGAAGCGCCAGCCGCCGTGGCTCCCCACCACGGCCCCCACCACCACGACCAGGCTGAGGGTGAGCAGCACCACATGCACCCGCTGGATGCGCGCCATCGTGCCCAGCGGGTCGCGGCGGGCGTGGGCCTGGAAGAGCTTGTGGAGCACGAAGGGCTCCAGCACGAAGAGCATCAGCGCAAACACCGTCCACACCGCCACCATCCCGTGCATCCACCACCAGCCGGCAAAATCGGCAAAGCGGCTCCACGCATCCAGCCGCCACACCAGCCACAGGCCCGAAGCCCCCGCCAGCAGCACGCTCCAGCGGGCGATGGCAGCGAAGCGGTGCTCCAGGCGCTCGAAGAGTTCGAGCTGGCTCGCCGCCTCGGCCTGGGCCCGGCAGGCGGGGATCAGCACCATCGTCACGAAGGCCACGCCACCGATCCACAGCAGCACCGCAAACACATGCAGCGCCCGGGCGATGGCAAAGTCGTTGAAGCCAGTCACTGGGATTTCCTTTCCGGTTTCGGGGCGGCAAAGGCCGCCTCGTTGTGGCGCGCCGCCTCGCCCGCAACCCACTGGAGCAGCGGGCCGCGGGGGTTGTCCTGCTGGGTGGTCTCGCAGGCGCTCACGCACTGGGCGCACTGGGTGCAGGTGAACATCGTGCGCTTGATGTTGCGCGGCTTGAGGCGCATCGGGCAGACGTGGTCGCAGGCGCTGTAGCAGCTGGCGCAGTCGGCAGCGCGGTCGCGCTCGAAGCCGACCACCATCGCCTCCCGGTTCCCCATCCACGCCAGGCTCTGGAACATGCCCACCGCGCAGGCGTAGCGGCAGAACAGGTGGCGGGCAAACAAAAACTCCGCCGACAGCACCACCGTGCCGGCGGTGATGAAGATGAACTCGTTGCGCGTCGGCGCACCCGCCAGCAGGTGGCCATACACCTGGAAGGGCGGCAGCAGGTAGGTGAGCAGCACCACCGCCCACACGAAGGCAAAACCCACCGCCAGCGGCACGGTGATGAACCACCAGCGGCTGTCGTAGCGCACCGGGCGGCCGTCGGGCTCGCGGGGCGGAAGCGCGCGCGGCTCCCACACGCTCGGCTTGCCGGTGGCCCGGCGCATGTAGGCGTTGATCGTCTCGACCACCGAGAAATGTGGGCACAGCCAGCCGCAGTACAGCCGGCCCCACGTCCACGACACCCAGATCAGCACCGCGCCGGCCGCCAGGATGGGCAGCAGCACACGGCCGATCACCCGCCCCACGGCGCCCAGCGCGTCGATGCGCCCGGCGGAGAAATCCTCCAGCCCGGCGTGCCATTCAAAGCCCAGCAGCCAGGCGTGGCCAGCCACCAGGTCGTAGCGCAGCAGGTTGAACACCGGCGCCAGGATGAACAGCACGAAGAACCCGGCCTGGGCCCAGCGCCGCAGCCGCTGGCGGCCGCCGTCGGGCGGCGCGGCGGCGGTGCCGACCGGCTTGATGGGAATCACCCGCGCGTTCATGCCTTCGGCCCGATGAGCGGAAAGCGGAAGTGCTTGCCCGCCAGCGCCTTGGCCAGGCCGATGGCGCCGCAGAAGATCAGGGTGGAATGGCAGGTGGTGAAATACAGGATCACGATGATCCAGGTGTGGGGCGAGTCGTAGCCGCCGGCCAGGATGATCGCCGCGTTGGCCACCACCAGCAGGGCGCCCGCCCACAGGCTGGCCGCCAGGGTCTGGCTCAGGTGGTTGCGGGCCAGATCGGGCGCCCGCTCATGCTCGCGGAACCACAGCACCAGCAGCGCCACGAAGGCGATGCCGGGGATGATCATCAGGTTGGCCAGGTAAAGCGCCTCCGCGGCGACGGCGATCTCGCGGCCGGGGATGTTGAAATCGAGACTGGGGTCATCCATGGCAAGCCCAGCTTAGTGCGCAGCGGCCGGCGCGTAATTGATGCACCGCAAGACCGGCAGGCACCCCGCGGGCACACCGGCGCTCAGATCACCTCGAGCAGCTTTCCGCGCAGGTGCTCGGCCTCGCGACGGCCGTCGCGGGAGCTGACGATGGCGTAGTACCACTCGTCGAAGAGGGTGCGCAGATCGGCCTGATTGCGGGCGGCCTCGATGCGGTCCTGGAGGGAGCTCGTACCCAGTGCGCCGACGAAGGCGTTGAGGGTGTTGAGCATGAAGTTGCGGGCCTTCTGCAGGCGCACCGGGTCTTCGCCCGGCGGATGCAGCCGGAAGGTCGTCATCGATGGCGCGGCGGCGGGCGCCTCGTGGGGGCGCCCCACCGGCCCGGCCATGCCGGCCATCTCGATGTAGCCCTCTTCCTCGAGCAGACCAAGGGTGTGCTGGAGATCGTCGTACTGCAGCATGTCGCGCAGTTCGGCGACCGTGCGTTTGCCGTCCACGAAGATCAGCACCCGCCGCACCCGCGGGCTGAGGCCCCCGGCCCGACTGGTGATTTCAGCGTGACCACGGTCGGTCTTGGCAAAGATGACGCCCATGCTGTCTGTCTCCCCGAAGCCCGGTTGGCCGGGCTGTGATCGTCTTTTTCATGACATTGTAGCGGCCTCATGCCCTTGCGGGCAGCCGCCCTTCCAGATTGTCGTCACCGGACAAGATCACTGGCAGGACCGCATGGTCGGGGGTGCCTCCGTCAGCCTCGCGAACCACCCATGCGACCGAGCCTCTGCCTGCCGCCCCCGCGCTGGCCATCGACCTCAGACGGCCGACGCCAGCCGCTCGGCGAGCCCCACCAGCTCGTCCGAGCGGGCGAGCCCCGCGACAAAGCGTCGCGGGATGCCCGACAGGCCCACCTGCGCCCCCACCAGCGCGCCCGCCAGCATCGCCCGGGCCAGGTTCTGCCCGCCGCCATTGACGGCATGGAGCACCGCCGATTCAAAGTCGTCCGCAAAGCGCGCGGCCAGGTAATACGCCGCCGGAAACTGGTGATACACCGCGCAAGGCATGCCATACACCAGCGAGGCCTTCCACGCGGGCTCGATGCGCACGCCGGGATCGAGCGCCGCGCGGGCGATGTTGGACGGGCCCAGCAGCGCGTCCGGCGACGGGAAGCGCCCCAGGATGGGGGCTTCGGCGACGGTCGGGGCCTGCAGGTTGCCGCTGGTCACCGCGTGAAAGGGCAGCTCGCCGGATTTGACCCGCGCCATCAGCTTGCCCGACAGCTCGCCGTCGAGGGTGTGACCTTCCACCAGCATCCCGAGCACCGCGCCGAAGGCGACGGTCATCGCCAGCACCGTGCCGTCGGTCTGGGTGAGCGCGGTGTTGCGGGTGACCGCCGACGCCAGCTCGGCCGGCTGGCGGGCATGGCGCACCGCGATGGCGAGGATGCGCTCGGCGGCCTCGGTGGTGTCGGCGTTACCGCCGCAGCGCCCCCACGGCAGGCCCTCGCCCACCCGCTTGCGCCACGCCTCGCGGATCGACTGGCTGGTGTAGCCGCCGGGGCCGGCCATGGGCGTGCCGTCGATCTGCGGGAAGAATTCGTTATCCAGGCGGCTGCAGAAATCCGCCTCGTCGTAGCCGCCCCGCTCCACCAGCGAGCGCAGGGTCAGCTCCAGCAGGATGCCTGCCTGGGACGGATCGCCGGCCTTGAGCCCGGCGTGATAGCGGCCGGGCTTCGGATCGGTGTAGCCGGTGATCCACTCGCCGTAGTCGGCGTGCAGCTCGTCGAGGTTGTAATACCAGTGGGGCCCGAGGGCGAGGGCATCGCCGATGAAGGCGCCCAGCAGGGCGCCGGCGGCGCGGTCTTGGAGGCGGTCGATGGGCATGGCGGTCTCCGGCCAAAGAAGTTCAGAGCCGCGGCGCAGCCCCTTGTTCCATCGTAGCCGCGAAAAACGTCCATGCCAGGCGCAAGGCGTCCGGCCCGGTGGGGTCGGAGAACGCCTGCCCGGACGCCCCGCCGCTCCAGGCGTGGCCCAGGCCGCGCACCTGCAGCAGGCGCACGTAGGGCTGGCGACCGGTCTTCCAGTCGTGGCGTACCACCGCACGCCGGACGCCGCGCTTCACTTCATCCTCCTGCTCACGCGGAGTCACGCCGTCGGGCAGCAGATCGAGCCACAGGGCGGCGGCGGCGCGGGCGCTCTCGAAGGACACCACCGGGTCCAGGTCGCCGTGGATCAGCACCAGCGGCGGCAGGCGTCGGCCGGCCAGGCGCACGGCGATGGCGTCCGCGTCGGGCGAGCGCCGCCCGCGCATCGACTGCCCGGCCTGCAGCGGCGTGGCGGCGCTGTGGGGCGCGGCGCCGGAATGGCT
>JAKLLO010000218.1 GCA_023150095.1 Zoogloea sp.
CCCCATTCGGGCGGTGCGGTGAAGTGCCCGGCCCCGGGCCCGAGAATCCACTCGCCGATGGTAAAGGCGGCCACGTAAAGGGGCAGGATCGTAAACGGATTCGTGTAGAGGGTTGTGAAGAGCGCCAGTGGCAGATTGACGCGAAAAACCACGCAGCACAGCGCCGCGCCGAGCATCTGGAAGGGGCCGGGAATCAGCCCGCAGAACATGCCGACCGCCACCGCGCCAGCGGCGGAGTGGCGGTTGAGGTGCCACAGGCGGGGGTGGAACAGGGTCGTTCCAAAAGGCGCAAGCCAGCGGTTGGCGGCGAGCGTCTCGTGGTCCGGCAGGTAGCGCTTGAGCAGTCGTCGCATGTCTGTGCGGTCATCGCCGAACAATGATGACCTTGTCTCCATCAGGGATTCTAACCGACTCGTCCCGACTTGGCGTTGGCTGCACGGACATCGCGTTTTCGGCTAGATTGCGGGTCATGGTGATTATCGTCATGGCATTTGCGGCTGGCATTCTGGCGTGCCAGCTCGGGGAGGCGCTGCCGTCGCCGCCTGAAATGGGCGGCGCGCTGGGCGTGGGTCTGCTGGTGGGCGCGCTGGTGTGGCGTATTCCGGCGCGTGGTGTGGTGCGCGGCTTGCTGCTGGCGCTGGCCGGTGCTGCGATCGGCTGGGGCTACGCTGGCTGGCGGGCCGATCTGCGCCTGGCCGACGCGCTGCCCGGCGAGCTGGAAGGCCGCGACGTGGTCGTCACCGGTGTGATCGCCAGCCTGCCCCAGGATTTCGAGCGCGGCTTGCGCTTTGTCTTCGAGGTGGAGGAGAGCGCGGCGCCGGTGCCGCGGCGCATCTCGCTCGCCTGGTACAAAGGTTATCGGGACGACGAACTGCATAGGCTGCCCGAGATCCACGCCGGCGAGCGCTGGCAGCTTACGGTGCGCCTCAAGCGGCCCCACGGCAACGTCAATCCCCACGGCTTCGACTACGAAGGCTGGTTGCTCCAGCAGGGCGTCCGGGCCACCGGTAGCGTGCGCCCGGTCGAGGGCAACCAGCGGGTCGATGCCTTCGTGCCGGGCCTGATGAACAGCGTCGAGCGCCTGCGCGAAGGCTTGCGGGCGCGCTTCAGGGCCGCACTGCCGGATGCGCCCTACGCCGGCGTGCTGGTGGCGCTGGCAGTGGGCGACCAGCGTGCCATTCCGGCCGAGCTGTGGAAGGTGTTTGCGACGACTGGCATCTCCCACTTGGTGGCGATCAGCGGGCTGCACGTGACGATGGTGGCGGCCCTGTTTGCCGCTGGCGTGGGGGCGATCTGGCGCCGTGCGCCGGCCCTGGCCCTGCGCTGGCCGGCCCAGCAGGCGGCGGTGACGGCGGGCTTCGTCGCGGCGCTGGGCTATTGCCTGCTCGCCGGCTGGGGCGTGCCGGCCCAGCGCACGCTCTACATGCTCGGCTGCGTGGCGCTGGCCATCGGCCTGCGGCGCGAAACGGCGCCCGGCCGGGTGCTGGCGGTGGCCCTCTGCGTGGTGCTGGTGATCGACCCGTGGGCGGTGCTGGCGGCGGGGTTCTGGCTGTCGTTCGGGGCGGTGGCGCTGCTGTTTCTGGTGAGCAGCGGGCGGCTGGGGCGGGATGGCCGCATCCTCGGCGCCCTGCGCGCCCAGTGGGCGATCACGCTGGGCCTGCTGCCGGCGCTGCTGCTGCTCTTCCAGCAGTTTTCGGTGGTGTCGCCGCTGGCCAACGCCATCGCGATTCCGCTGGTGAGCTTCGTCGTCACGCCCCTGGCGCTGGCGTATGCGGTGTTTCCGCTGCAGATGTTCGCCGATCTGGCTCATGGTGCCTTCGCGCTGACGATGTTGCCGGTGCGATGGCTGGCCGATCTGCCCTGGGCGGCCTGGCAGCAGGCGGCGCCACCGCCGGTGCTGGCGGTGCTGGCCGCGCTCGGCTGCCTGTGGGCGTTGCTGCCCCGGGGCACCCCGGCCCGCTGGGTGGGGCTGGTTCCATTGGTGCAGCTGCTGCTGTGGTCGCCCGCCCGACCGGCGTCGGGCGAGGCGAGGGTGGCCGTGCTGGACGTGGGCCAGGGGCTGGCGGTGCATGTGCAGACGGCCGGGCATGACCTGATCTTCGACACCGGCCCGGCGTTTTCGGCCGACGCCAACAGCGGCGAGCGCATCCTGCTGCCCTACCTGCGGGCGATCGGCGTGCGCCGGCTCGACACGCTGGTGGTCACCCACCAGGACAACGACCACGCCGGCGGCGCCGAGGCGGTGCTGACCGGCTTGCCGGTGGGCGAGGTGCGCAGCTCGCTGCCGCCCAACCACCCGGCGCGAGTGATCGCCGGCCCGCGGGATGTGCCCTGTGCGGCCGGCCAGGGCTGGGACTGGGATGGCGTGCGCTTCACGTTGCTCCACCCGGCCGAGGCCAGCGACGCGGTGCCGAAGAAGACCAACGACATCGCCTGCGTGCTGCGGGTGGAGGCGGGCGGGCGGCGTCTGCTGCTCACCTCCGACATCGAGGCGGTTTCCGAGGCGGCGTTGATCGCCCGGGACACCGATGCCCTCGCCAGCGACGTGGTGGTGGTGCCCCATCACGGCAGCCGCACTTCGTCCACCGCGGCCTTCGTGGCGGCGACCCGGCCGCGCTGGGCGATCTTTCCGGTGGGTTATCTCAACCGCTTCCGCCATCCCAACGGCGAGGTGTGGGCGCGGTGGGCGGCGTCGGGGGCGGGCATGCTGCGCACCGATGCGGGCGGCGCGATCCTGTTCACCCTAGGCGAAGCAGCGCCGCAACCCCTGGGCGCCCGGGCGCTTGCGCCGCGCTACTGGCACGGGCGCTGAAACCGGCGCGCTGCCTGCAGGTGCTATGCTTGGCGGTCTCGAATCTGCATCAGTGACCATGAGCCTCCTCGCCGCCCTCCGCCAGCTTTTCAGTGCTCAGCCTGCGCCTCCGGCGCCCATCGAACCCACCTCCCAACCGCCTGCGCCAACCTGGTTCGAGCCGCGCCAGCGCAGCGTGCAGTGCATTGGCGCCCATGGTTTTCACCGCATGGCCTACACCGAATGGGGCGACCCGGCCAATCCGCGGGTGCTGCTGTGCGTCCATGGCCTCACCCGCAACGGGCGGGATTTCGACGACCTGGCCCGGGCGATGGCGCCGCATTACCGGGTGGTCTGCCCCGACGTGGTGGGGCGCGGCCAGAGTGGCTGGCTGGCGGTGAAGGATGATTACCAGTTGCCCACTTACGTGGCCGACATGATCACCCTGATCGCCCGCCTGAACGTGGAGACGGTGCATTGGGTGGGCACTTCGATGGGCGGGCTGATCGGCATGCTCGTCGCCAGCATGCCCGAGAACCCGATCCGCCGGCTGGTGCTCAACGACGTGGGGCCGGTGATCACCGTCAGCTCCCTGCGCCGCATCGGCCAGTACGTGGGCAACGCGCCGGTGTTCCCCAGCTTTGATGCTGCGGAGGCCTACATCCGCGAGGTGAGCGCGCCCTTCGGCCGGCTGACCGACGCCCAGTGGCGGCACCTCTCCGAAACCTCGGTGAAACCCGTCGAGGGCGGCTGGGCGATGCGCTACGACCCGGGCATCGGCGAGCCTTTCCGCAAGACGCCGCTGGTGGCGGATGTGGATCTGTGGCCGGTGTATGAGGCGATCAGCTGCCCGACACTGGTGGTGCGCGGGGCCGAATCCGACCTGCTGCTGGCCGAGACGGCGCGCCAGATGAGCGCCCGCGGCCCGAAGGCGAGCCTCGTCGAGGTGCCCGAGGTGGGCCACGCCCCCACGCTGATGGACCCGGCGCAGATCGCGCCGATCCACGATTTCCTGCTGGCGGGGCGCGAATGAGCGGCAACTGGCTGACCGCGTTCAGCGCACCGGACTGGTTCGCGCTGGCCTGGTTCCTGGCGTGCTGGGTCGGCTACGGCTGGATCGTCGAGCACGGCGAGATGGGGCGCAGCCGCGGGCTACTGGGGGCGAGCCACCACTTCCGGCTGGAATGGGGGCGGCAGCTCCTGCGGCGGGAGGTGCGGGTGGCCGATTCGGCCTTGATCGGCAATCTGATGCAGAGCGTGTCCTTCTACGCCAACACCACCATCTATGTGATCGCCGGCCTGCTGGCGCTGCTGGGCACGATGGACAAGCTGATCGATGCCGCCGCCGACCTGCCGTTTGCGCGCCACGTGTCGCGGGAGGTGTGGGAGGTGAAGCTGCTGCTCCTGCTGATGATCTTCGTGGTGGCTTACTTCAAGTTCACGTGGTCGCTGCGCCAGTTCAACATGCTGTCGATCCTGATCGGCGCGGCGCCGCCGCCGGGCGAGGGCACCGAGGAGTTCGCCCAGCGCTTTGCCAAGATCAACTCGCTCTCGGGCGACGAGTTCAACCGGGGCATCCGGGCGTATTACTTCGGGCTGGCGGCGGTGTCGTGGTTTGTCCAGCCGTGGCTGTTCTTTCTGACCACCACCTTGATCGTGGTGGTGCTGTACCGGCGGGATTTCCGCTCGAAGACACTGGACGCAATGCGCATCTGAAAGACAGAACAGCTCTTCGCGGGCTGTTCTGTCTTTAAGGCGTCGATTATTTACTTCTCGCCGTCCTGCTCCAGCTTCACCGCCGCCGAGTTGATGCAGTAGCGCAGCCCGGTGGGGGCGGGGCCGTCCTCGAAGACGTGGCCCAGGTGGGCGCCGCAGTCGTGGCACAGCACCTCGGTGCGGAGCATGAAGTGGCTGCGGTCTTCGGCTTCCTCGACGTTTTCGGGGGCGGCCGGGGCGTAGAAGCTGGGCCAGCCGCAGCCCGAGTCAAACTTGTGCTCGGACGAGAACAGGTCGGCGCCGCAGCACACGCAGCGGTACTGGCCTTGCTCGTGGCAATCCCAGTAGCGGCCGGTGAAGGCCCGCTCGGTGCCCTTCTTGCGGGTGACTTCGAATTCCTCGGGGCTCAGCTGGGCGCGCCATTCGGCGTCGGTCTTTTCGATCTTTCGGCTCATGGCAGTCTCTCGGGTGGGTAAAACAAAGCGGGCCGGATGACCCGGCCCGCTGATGCTCAGTGCAGGTGCTTGGGCATCTGCTCGGCCTGCTCTTCAGGCAGCTCGGCATGCACCGCCTCGCCTTCGGGCGAGGGGTACATGGGCGCGCCGCAGTCGTCGCAGTATTCCATCGGAAACTCGTTGTCGAGCACCAGGATGTCGGCGATGCCGCAGCTGCGGAGGGTCGATTCGATCTCGGCGAGGGTCTCGCTGCTCTCGTCCTCGGCGCCCAGCAGCGGCCACACCACGCCGTGCACCACGTCGTTGCCGCCGCGGCGGGTGAAGCCGATGCGGAACTCCTCGACCTGGCGTTCGAAGAAGGGCGCGACCACCGCCCGCAGGCCGGCAGCCGGCGTATCCAGCGTGGTGGACAGGAAGGCCACCGAAGCCTGGATCGAGTAGGGCCGGGAGGCCTTGTCGGCCTCGCGGCTGGCGGCGAAGTAGGCGTTGGGCAGCACGACCTCGAAGGCGCAGCCGGTGAGCAGCGGGGCGACGCAGGCGCCGCCCTGGGCGCGCCATTGGTCCAGCGCCTGTTCGCGGGTGCAGTCTTCTTCCTGCCAGCGGAAGATCGGCGCGCCCTTGGGCACCATCACCGCGCCCAGCAGGTAGCGGTTGTCGGACAGGAACTGGGCCGTCTCGGGCAGGTTGTCGGTCTTGATGTGCAGGTCGGTGTCGGTGCCGGCGGCCTTGCCCAGGTGGGTGGCGAAGTCGGCGGTGGCGCAGTAGCCCTGGGGCAGCTGGTCGGGGCTGAACAGGAAGTCGGCGAGGGCCAGCCGGACGTCCTTGGCGAGCACGTGGGCCTTGAG
>JAKLLO010000219.1 GCA_023150095.1 Zoogloea sp.
TTCAAGAACCAGTAATTCCGCGGTTCGACGGACGAAAGAAAGGGGGCTTCGGCCCCCTTTCTGCGTTCACCGCCCCATCAGTGCCCGAAGGCCCGCAGCGCCAGTAACCCCACCACCACCAGCCCCAGCAGCGCGGTGCTGCACTTCCAGAACAGCACCGGGTCCCGGTCGGCCAGGGGCGTGATGCGCTGATGCTGGAACTGCGCCCCCGGCGCCTTCAGATCCTGCACGAACTCCGAGATCACCTCCTGCCGCTTGTCCGGCTGGGGGCTCAGCGCCTTGGCGAGCACGGCATCCACCCACGCCGGCAGATCTGGCCGCAGGTGGCGGGCCGGCACGTAGCGCAGGCGGCGCAGGTCGGCCGGGGTGCGCACGCGGGCGGCCTCCAGCCCGTAGGGCAGCTGGCCGGTGAGGAGCTGGTAGGTGATCGCCGCCAGGGAGAACAGCTCGCTGCGCTGGCTGCCGCCTTCGCCCAGCAGGTATTCCGGCGCGGTGTATTGCAGGGTGCCGGGCACGCCGGTGACGAGGGCGTCGCGGTGATATTCGGCCAGCCCTTCCACGTGGGCGTTGGCGAGGTCGATGAGCTTGACCGTGCCCTGGGCGTCGATCATCACGTTCTCGGGGCGCAGATCCTGGTGGAGCATCTCGCGCCGGTGCAGGGCCTGCAGGCCCTGGGCGATCTGCGCGACGAGGCCGCGCACGCTTTCCAGGCTGGGCTCCGGGTTATCCACCCGCCACTGGGCGAGGGTCTGGCCATCGATGAAGGCCATCGCCACGAACAGGTGGCTGCGCGGGCGATCGCCGGGCCAGGTCTTGACCACGTGGGGGCTATCGACCCGGCGGGCGATCCATTCTTCCAGCACGAAGCGGTCGAGGTAGTCGGCGTCCTGGCTCAGATCCACCGACGGCGTCTTGATGACGTACTGCAGGCCGCTCACCTGATCCACCGCCAGGTGCAGATGGCTGCGGGCGCTCACCTGCAGCTCGCGCAGGATGGTGAAGCCTTCAAAGTCCATCCGTGGTGCGAGCGCCGGCGGCATCGCCAACCCCTCGCGGCGCAGCTGCGGGTGGGGCGCGTCGCTCGCCGGCAGGGCGTCGATGCGCAGGAGTTGCAGGGTCGCGTCGTCGGTGGAGCCGCGGCGGTGGGCGAGGCTCACCAGATCGGCGGCGGCGGCGTCCAGATCATCCGGATGGCGGCCGAGGGCGGCGTGGATGTCGTCGGCCTGCAGGTGGGAGTAGGCACCGTCGGTGGCGAGCAGATACACCTCGCCCACCTCGGCCGCCCAGCCCCGGTAGTCGATCTCCACGTGGGGCCCCACGCCCAGCGCCCGCCCCAGATACGACTCGGTGGACGACATGCGCACCCGGTGATCCTCGGTGAGCTGCTCCAGCGCCTGGGCGTGCAGACGGTAGATGCGCGAATCGCCCACATGCAGCAGGTGCAGGTCGCGCCCCTTGAGGATCAGCGCGCAGAAGGTGCACACAAAGCCCCGGTCCTTCTCGAAGCGCCCGTCGCCGCCCATGGTCTGGGAATGCAGCCACGAGTTGGTGGCGGAGAGCACCCGCTCCGCCGCCCGGCGCACCGACCACGCCTCCGACGTGGCGTAGTAGTCCTCGAGAAACGAACCCACCGCCGTCTGGCTGGCGAGCTGGCTCACGCTGCTTGAGCTGATGCCATCGGCGATGGCCAGCGCGATGCCCTTGCTGGCCAGCTGATGCCCCTTGGGCAGCAGGGCGCCGTGGAAATCCTGGTTGACGTCGTGAGCCCCGGCCAGGGATGCCTGGCCGAGGCTCACCCGCAGATTGCCGCTGGCCACGCTCAGGCAGCGCGACGCTTGGGCGCGGTCTTGTAGTGGGTGGAATACAGGGTGGCGCCCACGAAGGTCAGGCCGCCGACGAGGTTGCCCAGCACGGTGGGGATCTCGTTCCACAGCATGTAGTCCATGAAGGTGAAGTTGCCGCCCAGCATCAGGCCCGACGGGAAGAGGTACATGTTCACGATGCTGTGTTCGAAGCCCATGTAGAAGAACACCAGGATCGGCATCCACATGGCGATGACCTTGCCCGACACGCTGGTGGACATCATCGCGGCCACCACGCCGGTGGACACCATCCAGTTGCACATCACGGCGCGCACGAAGAGCGTGAGCATGCCGGCGGCGCCGTGGGCCGCGTAGCCCACCGTACGGCCTTCGCCGATGTGGCCGATCTTCTGGCCGATGGCGTTGGGGGCCTCGGAGAAGCCGCTGGTGAAGATGATGGCCATGAACACCGCCACGGTGAGCGCGCCAGCGAAGTTGCCGGTGAACACCAGCCCCCAGTTGCGCAGCACGCCGCCCCAGGTGGCGCCGGCGCGCTTGTCGAGCACCGCCAGCGGGGCCAGGGTGAACACCCCGGTCAGCAGGTCGAAGCCCATCAGGTAGAGCATGCAGAAGCCCACCGGAAACAGCAGCGCGCCAATCAGCGGGTTGCCGGTATTCACGGTGACGCTCACCGCGAAGGCGGCGGCGAGGGCCAGGATGGCGCCGGCCATGTAGGCGCGGATCAGGGTGTCGCGGGTGGACATCAGCAGCTTGGATTCACCGGCGTCCACCATCTTGGTGACGAATTCGGCGGGGGCGAGGTAGGCCATGTTGGTTTCCTTCGTGGTGGCCGGCAGGCTCGATCGCGCGGTGGCCGCGCGTCGAGCGTTGGTTTGTTGCCGGCGGGTTGATTCAGGCGATTTTTTGGTTGTATTGCGAGTGGCGCAGCCCTGTAGGGGCGACTTCAGTCGCCCGCGGAGCCTCAGCCGGGGGGGCTTGGGTTGCCGGGTGTGGGGTTTGGGCGACTGAAGTCGCCCCTACGACAAACCCGAGCGACAAACCCGGACGACCCGACTCAGGCCAGCGCCACCTGCACGCGGCTGTCCTCAACGCGCACCGAGTGGGCGCGCACCGAGAACTCCGGCGCCTCCAGGCATTCGCCGGAGCGCAGGTCGAAGTGGTTCTTGTAGAGCGGCGAGGCCACCACCACGTGATCGCCCAGGTTGCCCACCAGCCCCCGCGAGAGGACGCTGGCGCCAGACTTGGGGTCCACGTTGTCGATGGCGTAGAACTGGGTCTCGCCGACGCGGAAGACCGCCACGTGGCGCCCGCTCACCAGCGCGCTGACGCCGGTGTTGGGCAGGATGTCGTCCACCGGGCACACGGTGGTCCATTCAAGGGGTGCGATGCTCATGGCGTGCTCCTCAGGCGGTTTCGGCAAGTTCGGCGGAATCGGCAGCGCGGCGCTCGTCGGGGCGGGCGGGGCGGATCTGCCCACGCTCCTCCACGAAGACGATGTGCTCGTCGGCCTTGTCGCTATTCACGAAGGTGCGGAAGCGCTTGCGCACGTCCGGGTTGGTGACGGCGGTCTTCCATTCGCACTGGTAGGTATCCACCACGTGCTGCATCTGGGCTTCCAGCTCGGCGGCGAGGCCCAGGCTGTCGTTCACCACCACGTCCTTCAGGTAGTCGAGGCCGCCTTCGAGGTTGTCGCGCCAGGTGCTGGTGCGCTGCAGGCGGTCGGCGGTGCGCACGTAGAACATCAGGAAGCGGTCGATCAGCTGGACGAGGCGCTCCTTGGTCAGGTCGGCCGCGATCAGCTCGGCGTGGCGCGGCTTCATGCCGCCGTTGCCGCACACGTAGAGGTTCCAGCCCTTGTCGGTGGCGATGATGCCCACGTCCTTGCCCTGGGCTTCGGCGCACTCGCGGGTGCAGCCGGATACACCGAACTTGATCTTGTGGGGCGCGCGCAGGCCCTTGTAGCGGTTCTCCAGTTCAACCGCGAGGCCGACGCTGTCATCCACCCCGTAGCGGCACCAGGTGGAACCCACACAGCTCTTCACGGTGCGCAGGCTCTTGCCGTAGGCGTGGCCGGACTCAAACCCTGCAGCGATCAGCTCTTCCCAGATCAGCGGCAGCTGCTCGACGCGGGCGCCGAACAGATCGACCCGCTGGCCGCCGGTCACCTTGGTGTAGAGGCCGTACTTCTTGGCCACCTGGCCCACGGCGATCAGGCCGTCCGGGGTCACTTCGCCGCCCGGCATGCGCGGCACCACCGAGTAGGTGCCGTCCTTCTGGATGTTGCCGAGGAAGTAGTCGTTGCTGTCCTGCAGGCTGGCCAGATCCTTCTTCAGCACGAACTCGTTCCAGCACGACGCAAAGATGCTCGCCGCGGTGGGCTTGCAGATGTCGCAGCCGAGGCCCTTGCCGTGCCTGGCGATGAGTTCGTCGAAACTCTTGATCTCGCCCACCTTGATGAGGTGGAAGAGCTCCTGGCGCGAGTACGGGAAGTGCTCGCACAGGTGGTTGTTCACCGCCATGCCCAGGCGCGCCATCTCGGCCTTCATCACCTGGGTGACCAGCGGAACGCAGCCGCCGCAGGTGGCGCCGGCCTTGGTGCAGGCCTTCATGCCGCCGATGTCGGACACGCCATCCGCCACCGCCGCGCAGATCTGGCCCTTGGTCACGCTGTTGCACGAGCAGATCATGGCGCTGTCGGGCAGGGCATCCACGCCCAGGCCCGGCTTGGCCTTGCCGTCGCTGGACGGCAGGATCAGGAACTCCGGGTCGGCGGGCAGCGCGATGCCGTTGAGGGCCATCTGCAGCAGCGTGCCGTATTCATCGGCGTTGCCCACCAGCACGGCACCGATCAGGCGCTTGCCGTCCTCGCTCACCACGATCTTCTTGTAGACCTGCTTCACTTCGTCCATGTAGCGGAAGCTGCGGCAGTTGGGCGTGCGGCCCTGGGCATCGCCGATGCTCGCCACATCCACGCCCATCAGCTTGAGCTTGGTGCTCATGTCGGCGCCGGCAAAATCGCCGCCGGGCTGGCCGGCGATGTGCCGCGCGACCACGCGGGCCATGTCGTAGCCAGGGGCCACCAGGCCATACACCATGTCCTTCCACGCCGCGCATTCGCCAATGGCGTAGATGTCCGGGTCGCTGGTGCCGCAGTGGTCATTCACTGCCACGCCGCCGCGGGCGCCCACGGCGAGCGCGTTCTGGCGGGCCAGTTCATCCCGCGGGCGGATGCCGGCGGAGAACACGATCATGTCGGTCTCGAGGTAGGAGCCGTCGGCAAACACCATGCGATGCCGGGCGCGGGCGCCATCCACGATCTCGACGGTGTTGCGGCTGGTATGCACCTTCACGCCCAGCTCTTCGATCTTGCTGCGCAGGATGCGGCCGCCGTCGTCATCCACCTGCACCGCCATCAGGCGCGGGGCAAACTCCACCACGTGGGTCTCGAGGCCCAGATCCCGCAGCGCCTTGGCGCATTCGAGGCCGAGCAGGCCGCCGCCCACCACCACGCCGGTCTTCGAGCGGGCGCCGCATTCGGTCATCGCCTCCAGATCCTCGATGGTGCGATAAACAAAGCAATCGGCCCGGTCGTTGCCCTTGACGGGGGGCACGAAGGGCACCGAGCCGGTGGCCAGCACCAGCTTGTCGTAGGCCAGCACCTCGCCCTCGGCGGTGGTCACCGTCTTGTTGCGACGATCGATGGCGGTGGCGCGGGTGTTGAGGCGCAGCGCAAAGCCGGTCTTGTCGAAGAAGCCCGGCTCGACCAGCGAGAGGTCGTCGGCCGTCTTGCCTGCAAAGAATTCGGAGAGATGAACCCGGTCGTAGGCGGCGCGAGGCTCTTCGCACAGCACGGTGACTTCGGTAGGGGCGGCTGCAAGCGACTGAAGTTCTTCGAGGAACTTGTGGCCCACCATGCCGTGGCCGACAACAATGATTTTCATGATGAA
>JAKLLO010000220.1 GCA_023150095.1 Zoogloea sp.
CACCATCGACAACGACAACCGGAGAACCAAGAACAGCAAACACCGTAGACTTATCCACAGCACGCCTCGCTCGAGATGTGCTTCCACCCCTGGTCAATGTTCAGTCGGCACGGGTGGTCAGAATTCGGTCGGCGCGCACAAGCTGCTCGACCTCTGGCGCTACCGGCAGACAGGCCCGCAGGGCGAGGTCGTCGAAGAGGTGGTGGTGCGTGGGTGGCTGAACTCCAACCACCGCGACAACCTGCTTGCGCTGGCCCTGGGCCACGGCGGCGTGATGCGCATCGCATACGCCACCGCACAAGCAGACCTGGCGAGCGGCCGCCTGGTGCCCGCGCTGCTCGACTGGGAGTTGATGGACCCGCCGCCGCTGGCGATGTACTTCCGCCCGGAACTGCGCCGGACCCTGCGCCTGCGCGTTTTCGCCGACTTCGCCGCCGCAATCTGCACCGAGCTGTCGCAGATGACGGATGCGAAGGGGCAGGCCAGCGTCGACGGCCGCCCGGCATGGCACCAAGGCAACAGCCGGCGCGCTTCCAGCTGGTTGAGCCACCGCTGAGCCTCTCGGCATCAGTCGATGCTGGCGCCGGTCTCCCGGACGAACTGCACGTACTGCGCCTCCGCCTGGAGCATCAGCTCGCGAGTCTCGGCAGGCGATCGGGTCTTGCCGACGATGAGCAGGCGCTCCATCTCTTGCCTGAACTCGGCCGACTGCGCCGCCTGCTGCGCGGCAGCCGCCAGGCGGTCGACGATGTCGGCCGGGAGCCGAGGAGGGCCAAGGACGAAGTGCGCGGTAATCAGCGGAGCCGCGGTGACGCCGGACTCGGCCAGCGTGGGCACCGTCGGAAGCGCGGCCATACGTTCGGCGATGCTGCAGCCGAGCATCATCAGCCGGCCCGACTTCACGTGCGGGACGCTCGCGCCGACCGGCAGCACGGCAACCTGGATACGACCTTCCAGCAAGTCCGGCAGCATCTGAGGAGCACCCTTGTACGGCACCCGTTCGAGGGCAACGCCGAAGGCATTGCTCACCTGTCCGGCCACCATGTCTTCGGCAGCGTTGTTCGAACCGCGCATCAACGGTTTTGGACTCGCCTTCGCATACGTGACGAACTCGGCCAGTGACTTGGCCGGCAGGCTGGCCGGCACCACGAGGCACTGGGTGTTGCCGCCGATGGCGGCGACGGGCGTGAACTCGGCGATGGACTTGTAAGGCGACGCCTTGCTGAGGTGAGGCAACCCCACGTTGGCTCCCAGCGCGAACAGCAGCGTGTGGCCGTCGGGAGCAGCGTTCAGGACCATGCCGGCGCCGATGCCGGTGTTGCCGCCGGGCCGGTTCTCCACCAGCACCTCCTGACCGAGGCCCGCCGTCATGCCCTTGGCCAGCGCACGCGCCGCCGCATCGCTCGGGCCGCCAGCGGGCGCCGGGACGACCAGCCGGATCGGCTTGCCGGGATACGCCGGCTGGGCGCCCGACGCACCTATGCTGAGCGCCAACGCGGCGGTCAACATGCTCCTCCACAACAGATTCATTTCGGCACTCCGTGTCGGGAATGGAGCTCAGTGTTCCCGGGCGACATCTTATTGGGAAGCCCTGTGTCGGAAGAGGCTGTCTGAACTTCCCGTTCAGGGGTCCGCCTCATCCGCTACGGCTCGACTCCGACTCACCCCCCGTCGCTACTGCGCTTCGATTCGGCGGCTTCGGATCAGCTCCCCCCACTTGGCGTGCTCGGCTCGAATCAGGGACGCGAACTCGTCTGGTCTCAGCGTGCCTGGCTCGCTGCCCAGGTTGCCGAACCAGCGGCGCGCTTCGTCCGATTCGGCGATGCGGTGAACTTCTTCAGCGAGGCGGTGCACGATCGGGGCCGCTGTTCCCGCTGGTGCAGCCAACCCGGTCCAACCCAAGTACTCGAACCCGACGGCACCTGCTTCGGCGGCAGTCGGCACATCGGGAACGGCGCTGTTGCGCCGCGCGCTCGTGACCGCCAGCGCACGCAACCGACCTGCCCGCACGTGTGGCACGCTGGCGGCGAGGCCTTCCAACGCCCATTGCACCTGTCCACCGCCAAGCAAACCCGCCAGCATCGGGCCATTGCCGTTGTACGGGATGTGCTGCCCGGTCACGCCTAGCGATTGCAGCAGCAGTTCGGCAGACAGGTGCGGCGGTGTGCCGACACCCGGCGAACCGTACTGGATCGATCCAGGCGATCGGCGTGCCGCGTCCACGAGATCGCGCAGCGAAGTCCATGGGGAGGCGGCCGGCACCAGCACCAGCAACGGCCCGACGCCGAACCGAGTCACCGGCGCCAGCTCGGCCAGAGGGTCGTACCCCAGCTTCGGGTACAGGTGCGGGTTGATGGTCGCCTGCCCCTGCGTCAGCATCAGCAGCGTGTGGCCGTCGGGCGCCGCGCGCGCGACGGTCTGCGCTGCGACGCTGCCACCGGCCGCGGCGATGTTCTCCACTACCACCGGCTGGCCCAGGGCCGCGCCCAGTCGCTCAGCCAGCCAGCGTGCGCGGATGTCCGGCACCGTGCCGGCGCCGCCGGCCAGCAGGCGCACCGGGCGCGCGGGCCAGGCCGAGGCCGCACCCGAACCGTCCGTGCCCGCTGCGACGGCCTTTGCCATCGGGTGCAGACCGACACCTGCGAAGGCGAGCGTGGTGATCAGTGAGCGGCGCTTCGGGTCCATGTCCATCTCTTCCATTGGCTACAAGTCCGCTCCAGTGTGCGGGACGCCGGTCTTCCCGCATAGCATCGGCAGGTCGAGTGGTCCGTCAACTTACGGTTGAAGCCGGGTGCGTGGCCGGACGCTACGATCAGTGCATGGACAAGTTGCGTGCGCTGGAGTACTGCCTGGCTGCGGCCGACACCGGCAGCCTTTCGGCAGCGGCCCGAAAGCTCGATGTCTCCGTGGCGGCCGTGTCCAAGCAGATCAGCGCGTTCGAACAGGAACTCGGCTTCCGCTTGTTCGAGCGCAGCGCCGGTGGCCTGATCGTCACCGGCGTCGGCGCCACGTTCCTGGAGAGCGGGCGCGACACGCTCGCCCGGTTTGTCGAAGCCCAGGACCTCGCTCGTACGGCGGCCTCGGGCGTCAGCGGCACCGTCGTGGTGGGCGTGCAGCCCGCGGTTGCGCAGGAGGTGCTGTGCGATGCGCTGCCCCAGTTCCATGCCAAGTATCCCGACATCCAGATCGACCTGCGCTACTTCCTGCAGCCGACCGAATCACAGCTGGCTGGCGTGGACGTGCTGCTGGCCATCGGCTGGCCGCAAGGCGTCGGTGACCTCGTGACCAAGGTGATCGGCGCCACGGCCTTCGTGATCTGCGCCGCGCCCGCCTACTGGGAGCGGCGCGGGATCCCGTCCCATCCCAGCGATCTGGCGGATCACGACTGCCTGTGCATACGCGCGCGCAGCGGCACGGTGATGGACCTCTGGCGGTTCGAGCGCGACGGCGAGCAGGTGGCGGTGCCGGTCAGCGGCTGGCTGCTCAGTGACAACAGCCACCGCGACACGGTGCTGCGCACGGCGCTGGCCGGCGGCGGCGTGATGCGGCTGATCGACTGGAACGCGCTGCCGGGCAAGGAACTCGACAGCGGCAAGCTCGTGCCGGTGCTCACTGACTGGCGACCGCTGGACGTGCCGGGCGTGAACCTGCACTACCCGCCCAGCGTGCGGCGGATTCCCAGGGTGCGTGCATTCATCGACTTCGCGTCCGCACTGTTCGAGCACATCGAGCATTTGCGCATGAACCAGCTGCCTGCAACGGCCAGCCCAGACTGGCTGCTTGCTCGCCGGTCACGCGCGTCACGGTCGGCGTAGCAGCGTCCAGGAGTGCGGTGAGGCGGCGGAGCCCTGAACCGCGGGTTGAGGCCTACTGCGACCGCTGACTCATTCCCGGCGCGGTCCGCCTGCGTCACGATGCAGGCATCCCAGCGACGTCAGAGGACGGTCATGAACACATTCACTCCAGCTGCCGTTGGCGACCCGTGCATCCGGGAACCATCCGCCCGGGGCCGCTACCTCGCGACGCTGGCATGGCTGTTTGCGTTCTTCAACTCGGTTCGCGTGCTGGCCTACCTGCCCACGCTGTGGTCGATCCACGTCAGCGGGGACAGCAGTCAGCACTCATGGTTGACGTGGGCGACCTGGGCAGGTGCAAACGCAACCATGGCCGCGTGGCTGTACGAGAACAACGGGCAGCGGGCGAATCGCGCCGTCGCGGTGAGTGCCTGCAACGCCGCGATGTGCGTTGCGACTTTGCTGCTCATCCTTTTCCATCGCTCGTAGTTCAGGCAAGCCCTTCGTCGTCCCGCGACGTCACGTGCACATGGACCCAACCGTTTCAGGCGGTGCCGCTCGCAGGCGTCGCGCCGACGGTCAGGCGGTTCACCGTTCAGGGTATGAGCCTGTACGAGTGGGACAACGGCAAGTCCCGGTCCAACGAGAACTACTTCAATGTTCTGGCGAAGATGGCCCAGATCAGGGCCCTCTCGTTGCGTGTTGCGCAGCCGCCTGCCGGCGCGAAGTAGAGTGACCCGCATAGACTGCGATAACACTTGGCCCACCTGATCCGCACCCCATGTCGCGTGCCATCGAGTTGAGAACTTCCCGGCTGCGCCTGCGCCAATGGCAGGAGACGGATCGGGAACCATTTGCCAGGCTCAACGCAGACCCGGAGGTGATGAGGTTCTTTGCGGCCCCACAGACCCGGGAGCAGAGCGACCGGAGCATTGCGGTCTGGACAGAAGAATTGGAGCAACGGGGGTGGAGCAATTGGGCCGTGGAGCGGATCGCCGACGGACGGCTCATCGGCTTCGTCGGCCTCACGATACCCAGGCGAGCGTTGCCTTTCACGCCCTGCGTCGAAGTCGGATACCGGCTTGCGAAGGAGTACTGGGGGCAAGGCTTCGCAACCGAGGCCGCACGCGAGGCACTGCGACACGGCTTCGAGACACTGCGGCTGTCGGAGGTCGTGTCGTTCACAGCCAAGCTGAACCTGCCTTCGCAGGCAGTGATGAAGCGGCTTGGTCTGGTCGATGCTCGCGAGGACTTCGAGCACCCGGCACTTCCCGAAGGCAGTCCACTCAGGCCACACTGTCTGTACAGGTTGTCGCGGCAGCGCTGGCTTGCGGATCGCGCCTGATTGATCGGCGGCAGTCAAGCGATGCCAGGGTTGATTGGGCCGACCCAGAAGAAAGTGCCTTGCCAAACGACGGGAGCGGGCCGCGAACGGCGGCACTTGGTTGGCGACGCCAGCGAGCTGTGTAAAGACTTTGTACCAAACCCGCCGCTCGCAGACGAGACAGCGCAAGCAGGTCGACCCAGCGCTGAAGGACTGCAACTGGCCGAGCCGAGCCGACCAGTGGCCCAGGCGCGACGCCAGAAAGCGGCTGTCCAAGGCCTCGCCCTCGG
This sequence comes from Zoogloea sp., assembly GCA_023150095.1. GTDB lineage: Bacteria > Pseudomonadota > Gammaproteobacteria > Burkholderiales > Rhodocyclaceae > Zoogloea. The sequence goes on from JAKLLO010000220.1 coordinate 5,409, forward strand.
CCAAACTGGGAGCGCGAGGTGACCGGCCGGAAATGGCCGAGTGGAGCCGACCGGTTTCCGCCGACGGACGGCCTGTGTAGTCCAGGTTGCCGACCTTCGGGTTCGGACCGCGGCGCCGTCAGACCGCGGTGACGTTGAACCGATCGCAAAGATCGTCCACCTGCCGCGCCTTGAGCTTCTCGGCGCGTAGCCTGCGCAGTCCACTGCGCTCGAAGATGGCGTAGGCGAACCCCTTGTTCATCTGCCGCGACACGTACCGTATTCCATCCCAGCGCGGACTCGCACCGTGGATCGCCCGTGCCCAGGCCTGGCTCGCCGTGTAGTCGGCGGATGCA
>JAKLLO010000009.1 GCA_023150095.1 Zoogloea sp.
GGTGGCTGCCCCTACGCCGCGGGCGCGTCGGGCAACGTGGCCACCGAAGACGTGGTGTACCTGATGAACGGCCTCGGCATCCACACCGGCATCGACCTCGACGCGCTGGTCGATACCGCCGGCTGGATCAGCGAACGCCTTGGCCGCCCGCCGGCCTCCAAGGTGGCGCGGGCGGTGCTGGCGAAGCGGGCCAAGCCCGTATAAGCTCCCGGGTTCACGAAGACCCGCCGACAACGAGCGGCGGGCGTCGACCCCCAGAGCGCATCATGACCATCCAATCCCCCTGCACCTCCGTCTGTCGCATGAACCCGGCCACGGGCTACTGCGAAGGCTGTTTCCGGACCATCCCCGAAATCACCGACTGGAGCCGCGCCGATGACGACCGCAAGCGCGCGATCCTGGCCGAAGTGGCCAGCCGCCGGGCTGCCGCCGACCGCCCCGCAGGTGGCCAGCGCAGCGAGTGCGTGAGCAACGGTTGAGGCGGCGATGAGCGAAGAGAACCCCTGCATCGGCGTCTGCGAGATCGAGGACGGCTACTGCACCGGCTGCGGCCGCAGTGCCGACGAGATCTTCGGCGAGACCGACTCCGATCCTGCCGCCAGCGAGGCCGTGGCCGAAGCGCCGCCGCCCGTCACCGGCCCGACCGAAGCCGCCGACTGAGCGCGCCATGCTGCCCGCCGGCATCCGGGTGCTGGAGCGAGGCTGGCTGTCGGCCAACAACATCCTGCTGTTCGACGACGGCGAAGCCACGCTCATCGACAGCGGCTACGTCACCCACGCCGCCCAGACGGTCGCGCTGGTCCGCGAGGCCCTCGGCCCGCGCCAGCTCACCCGCCTGCTCAACACCCATTCCCACTCGGACCACATCGGCGGCAACGCCGCGGTGCAGCGGGCCTTCGGCTGCCGGATCGGCGTGCCCCGCGGCATCGTCGACGCGGTGACGGCCTGGGACGAGGCCGCGCTGCTGCTGTCCACCACCGACCAGCAGGGCGAGGCCTTTCAGCCCGACCACGCGCTGGCGCCTGGCGACGGGCTGGTGATGGGCGGGCTCGAATGGCAGGCGCTGCCGGCCCCAGGGCACGACATGGACGCGCTGGTGTTCCACACGCCGGACGCCCGCGGGCTGATCTCCGGCGATGCCCTGTGGCGCGACGGCTTCGGCATCCTGTTTGCCGACGTGATCGGCGCCGGCGGCGGCATCGAGGCGGCGCGGGCGACCCTCGAAGCCATCGGCCGGCTGTCCATCGACTGGGTGATCCCGGGCCACGGCGCGCCCTTTGTCGAGGTGGACGAGGCGCTCGCCGCGGCCTTCGCCCGTCTGCGCTACTTCGAGGAGGACGGCGCGCGGATGGCCCGCAACGCGATCCGCGCCTGTTTCACCTTCACGTTACTTGAGCGGCGGACAATGCCGCTCGACAGCCTGCCAGACCATCTGGCCCGGGTGGCGCTGTTCCGCGACGCCAACCGGCGCTTCCTCGGCCTGACGCCGGAGGCCCTCGCCGACTGGCTGGTGGCGGAGCTTTTGCGGGCCGGGGTGGTGGAAATTCGTGAAAATAACGTCTACGCCACATGAATTAACAGTTATGTGACTTTTTGTAGAAGCGGGGGGAGTAGCTTGTGCGAAGCTTGATCATTATTCTCATAAGAACTGCGGCATCTCGTCGCAGATAGGCCGCCCACCTCCGGGTGCGGGCCTCCCCTAAGCAGGTTTCACCATGCAACTCGTCCTGATCAGTGGTCTGTCCGGCTCCGGCAAGAGCGTCGCGCTCAACGTGATGGAGGACTGTGGCCATTACGTCGTCGACAATCTGCCTTCTGCGCTGCTGCCCCAACTCGTCACCCATCTGCGCGGCTCCGGCTACCAGCGCATCGCCGTGGCGGTGGATGTCCGTTCGGGTGCCGGCATTGCGGCGCTACCCCAGCAGATCGAATCCCTGCGCGCGATGATCGGCGACGTGCGCTTCCTGTTCCTGGATGCGCGCGACGACACCCTCATCGCCCGCTTCTCCGAGACCCGTCGCAAGCACCCCCTGGGCGACGACGAGGTGACCCTCGCCGAAGCCATCGCCCGCGAGCGCGAGGCGCTGGCGCTGATCTCCGAACTCGGCCACCGCATCGACACCAGCGATCTCTCCGCCAACACCCTGCGCAACTGGGTGAAGAGCTTCATGCGCCTGGAGGCCGGCGACCAGATCACCCTGCTGTTCCAGTCCTTCGGCTTCAAGCACGGCATTCCGATGGACGCCGATCTGGTGTTCGACGTGCGCTGTCTGCCCAACCCGCACTACGACCCGGTGCTGCGGCCCCTCACCGGGCGCGACCAGCCGGTGATCGATTTCCTCGAGCGGGTGCCCGAGGTCGGCCAGATGACCGACGACATCTACCGCTTCGTGGCCCAGTGGCTGCCGTCCTACGTAAACGACAACCGCAGCTACCTCACCGTGGCCATCGGCTGCACCGGCGGCCAGCACCGCTCGGTGTACATCGCCGAACAGCTCGCCGAGCGTTTCCGCGAAAGCGCCCGGGTGCTCGTGCGGCACCGCTCCTTCAAGACCTGACCCGTGCCGGATCTGCCCGCCGTACGCCGCTGGCTGGCCGCCTGGGCCGTCCATCTGCGGATGGGCGACGGGCTCGTGCTGGCGGCGGCGCTGGCTTTTAGCGTCGGTTCTGCGCTCGTGTTGTGGCAGGGCGGCCGGCCGGACAAAGCCATCATCAAGGCCGGCGGGCAGGTGTTCGCCGAGGTGGATCTCTCCGCGCCGCGCATCGTCGAGGTGCCCGGCCCGCTCGGCACCACGCGCATCGAGGTGCAGCCCGGCCGGGCCCGCGTGGCCAGCGATCCGGGCCCGCGCCAGTACTGCGTGCGCCAGGGCTGGCTGGCCAGCGCCGGGGCGGTGGCGATCTGCGCGCCCAATCAGGTGAGCCTCGCCCTTTCCGGGCGGCGGGCCGACTATGACTCCCTCAACTACTGAGATCCGCCTCGTCCCCACCGCCGACGACCACCGGGTGGCGCGGCATGCGGCGGCGGCCATCGTGCTCACCGTGGCCGAGGCGGCGATCCCGCTGCCGCTGCCGGGGGTCAAGCCGGGGCTCGCCAACATCGTGACGCTGGTGGTGCTGGCCCGCTGGGGCTGGCGCGAGGCGGCCTGGGTGGCGCTGCTGCGGGTGCTGGTGGGGAGCCTGGTGCTGGGGCAGTTCCTGGCGCCGGGTTTCTTCCTGAGCCTCGCCGGCAGCCTCGCCAGCCTGGCCGTGCTGGGGGCCGCGATGCATCTGCCCAAACGCGGGTTCGGGCCGGTGAGCCACAGCGTGCTGGCGGCTTTCGCCCACATCGGCGGCCAGCTGGTGGTGGCCCGCCTGTGGCTGGTGCCCCACGACGGGGTGTTCTATCTGGTGCCGGTGTTTGCGCTGGCGGCGACGCTCTTCGGGCTGGTCAACGGCCTCGTCGCGGCCCGGCTGCTGGATGCCGAACTAGCGCCGACGGCGCCGCGAGACGGGGCGTAGCGGCGGCTTGTCGGGCAGGCCGATGGCGGCCCGGGAGAGCCGGTCGGCGTCCGGGTTGCGGTGGCGGGGCACCCATTCCAGCCGCACTGACGTGAAGCGCGCCAGCAGGGCGAGGGTGCCGTCGATGAGGCCGACCAGCCGCGGTACTTCGGTGTGTGCCTCGCCCCGCAGGTGACGCACCGCAAAATCGCTGTCTCCCTTCACCACCAGATGCCGCGCCCCAGCGGCGAGGGCGATCTCCAGCGCCCTGCCCAGGGCCAGCAGCTCAGCCTCGTTGTTGCAGCCGCTGCGCCCGCCGGGCTCCGACATATCCATTCGCTGGCCTTCGGGCCCCAGCAGCAGCGCGCCAAGGCCGATGCGCCCGGGATTGGGGTGGGCGGCCCCGTCGAACCAGATGTGCCAGGCGTCGGCGGGCGGCGGGAGGGGAGCGGGGCGAGTCACGGCAGCGATGAAAGACCGGCGGGGGAGGGCAGGCCCCGACTTTACGGACTTCCGGCGGGTTTGTCGCGCCAGGCGGAAAAAACTGGATAAATGCGTTTTTTGTAAAAAATTACCAAGAGTCTCCTGCTGCTGTCAGGGGATCACACATCTCATGGCTAAATGGTGGACGAGATCAAGCGGGTCACGGGCGGCAGCCCGAGCCCGGTGTGGGAGCCATGACCGAGACGCCCGAAAATGCCGCGCTAGCCTTGCCCTATCCCTGCGCCTCGCTGGAACGGACCTGCCTGCGTCGCTGGTTCGAGATGGATTTCCAGGGGGCACGGGCGGGCCTGCTCAGGCTGCAGGCGGCCGGCGCCCGCGGCGTCGAGCTGCTCGGTCTCGTGGATGACCCCCGCGTCGAGATCGCCCTGCTCGCGTCCCGTCTGGTCGATCCGGCCGGCAATGCGCCGCCCGACATCCAGGCCCTGGGCTGCGCCGCCGCCTGCGACGCCCTGCTGCGGGGCGATGCCGGCGACGAACCCCTCGACATCCTGCGCGCCCGTCTGGCAGAGCTGATCGCCCGGGACGCGGCGCTGTCGCCCCATGCCCGCTCCGCCCTGCTGCTGCGCAAGGGGCTGCTGGCCCTGATCCTCGACAGCAACGTGGAGCTCGCCCGCGGCGACTTTGCCGAAGGCGAGCGGATCGCCGTCGCGGTGGGCTCGCTGCCCCTGGAGCTGGTGCACCGCACGCTGGCCTGCTTTGTCGATTGCCTGGCCGGCGAGGTGACGCGGGCGGACGTCAGGCTCTCCGACGTCGAGCTCCTGTGCCATCTGGACGGCGCCGGCTTGCTGCCGCGGGTGCTGGTGCACAGCGCCCTCGGCCTCATTGGCCTGCTGGCCGGCGACGCGGAGCGGGCCCATGCGATCCTCTCGGCGGGCGCCGCGCTGCCCGGGGTGGAGACGTTGTCCGACGCGGTGGCCCTGCCGCTGCTGGCCCACCAGACCTACGCTGCGGCCGACCTGGGTCGCTGCGAGGAGGTGCGGACGCGGGCCCAGGCGCTGGGCGAGCGGGTCATCCCGGCGCGCCAGGCGCTGCTCCAGGCCTACCGTCACCTTGCCCTCGGCGCGCTGGCCCTGCGGGACGGGCAGCCTCTGCGGGCGCTGGTGCATGGCGACGAATGCCTGTCCAGCGGCGGGCCGGACGACTGCCGGATGACCTCGACGATCGCCCGCCTGCTGCGCATGCAGGCCCTGGCCGACCTGCAGCGCGACCCCGAGGCCCGCGCCCTGGCCGCCGCCTGGGTGCCCCGATGGCTGCATCTGGGTCTGCGTCGGGTGGCCGCCGTGGCCCGACAGGAACAGGCCATGCTCGACGTGCGTGCCGGCGAATTCGACCGGGCCCGGCGGATGCTCGCCGCCGCCCGCGAGCTGGTGCCCGTCGGTGAGCGGCTGGTGCCGCTCCATCGCAACGCGGCCTGGCTGGCCGAACTGGAATCCGTCTTCACCCCCGCGTCTCGCGGATCGGCCGAGACCCGCGCGCGGGTGAACATCCGCACCCTGGGGGAGTTCGTCGTCGAGATCGACGGCCGGCGCATCTACGACCGCGACTGGAAAGGCGTGCGCACCAAGATGCTGCTGATCGCCCTGATCTGCGCCGGTGGCCAGAAGGTGCCGGCCGAACGCCTCGCCGACATGCTGTGGCCGGATTCGGAAGGCGCCCAGGCCATGCAGAACCTGAAGGTGGCCCTCCACCGCCTGCGCCGCCTCGGGCGCCGCGAGGGCGAGCCGCCCTTGAACTGGGTGCATGTGAAGCACGGGCTGGTGAGCCTGCCGGGTAGCCTGTGTTCGGTCGATGCCTTCGACCTGCTCGCCCGCCTGGCCAGCGCCGGCGGGCGGCAGGACGGCGTGGCCGAGGCCTGCCAGCTTCATGCGGGCGAATTTCTCCCGGGCGAGACCGGCATGCCGTGGATCGTCGGCTATCGGCAGCATCTGCGCGAGATGCTGGAGCGGGCCGGGAGCGCGCTCGCGGTGTAACCGTTCTGGAACCTTTCCGCATGTAGCCTGAATCAGCGTCCGTGGAGTTCGGTGGGCGTCGACCAAAAAATCAGGCCACGGTAAGAAAAGGGAGGTTTCATATGAGAGACGGACTGCATTTTCGCTGGATTCATGCGGCATTCGGGGGCGCGGTAATGGTGATCGGTACCGCAGCCCAGGCCTTGCCGATGCTCACCGACGGACAGTTCTACGGATCGACGTCGCTGTTCAACCAGTCGGACTGGTCATACACCGGGACGCTGCCGTCGTCCTTCAGCGCCGGGTTCCGGGCGGAGAACGTGGACAACGTCTGCATCCCGTTCATCGGCTGCACCGACGGCGACAAGCAGTACGCCAGCGGCAGCCGCACGATGAGCTCGACCGCCGGCGCGTCGCCGTCCTATTCGGTCACTTTCCGCGGCGAATTTGAAACCGAGAATCAGGAAGCCTGGAAGGTCAGCCTGCTCGATCAGAGCAAAGGTGTGCTGCAGACCGACGTGGATCGCATCAACTTCGTCAATCCCGGCGCCGGCGTGACCAACGAGCACCCGATCCCGGCAGGCTGGCAAAGCCTGACCGGTTACGCCAACCCGGCAGGCACCTACGCCCAGTTCGACAAGTCGTACACGCTGAGCAAGAACTACCTGGATCCCGGGCAGGCGGGTTGCCCGCTGACGGTGGGCGTCACCGGGATGCGGACCGGGGTGTGCAACTTCGTGGGGGCGTATTTCAAGGGCGGGGCCGATCTGACCGCCACCCTGCAGGGGTATGGCTCGATCGAGAACACCTACATCGGCTCCCAGTCGGTGACCGTGGCGACCAAGGCCGACCGGATCACGACGCTGCTGGTCAACGGCAATTCGGTGGCGACTGGCTCGATCAGCGGGTCCGCGTCGTCTTTCTCGCTGGAAGAGGAGCGCGTCAAGTCGGTGGATTTCAGCTTCAGCGGCAGCTTTGCCAGCAAGACGATTTCCGTCGGCGCCAACGTGACCTGGGACGGTAGGGGTGAGACGTCGACCCTGGACGCTTCCTACGTGTCTCCGGTTCGCATGGCGGACTACGAGTTCGTCGGCAAGGCCGACAGCTACACGGTGCAGGTGCGGGATACGCCTTCTCTGGCGGCCGGCCTGACGGGAACCGACTTCTACAAGGCCAGCGTGCTCGCGTCCACTGGCCTCAGCGCCATCGATTCGAGTCTGCTGCCGGTCTATCAGCCGGTGGCGGGCGGGCATCTGTCGGTCAAGAGCGTCGGGCTGCTGCGCAACACCCTGAAGCGCCTGCTGAAGATCCCGTCGGGCGGGTTCGACACCGGCATCCTCGACTACATGCAGTTCGTGGTCGCCAACGACGGCAGTCTGGACCTGACACTCGACGGCATCGATTTTTCGCTGATTGATGAGGATCTGGCGCCGTTCTTTCCGGACGACCTGCTGGCGAGGGTCCTGCGGAGTTACAGCTTCACGATTCATCCCGATGAACTGCTGGTGTTCACAGTGCCCATCGACGTGACGGCCGCGAGCCTCAACACCGCGGACGACTTCCTGGAGGGCGCGTTTCTTGAACTGGCCGGATCGGGGACGCTTGCCTACCACGACGTCAATGGCTCGCGCGCGGTGGCCTTCGATCTGACGATACCCGAGCCGACCACGACGGTGCTGGTGGCGCTGGGCCTGGGCGGCCTGGCCGGGCTGCGTCGCAGGGTTCGGTGAATGTCGTTCGTGTAACCGGTCTGGAACCTCCGGGGCCTTAGGCTGCACCCTGACCGATTGATCTTGCATGGCACCCATTCGGGGCACGGTCAGCGTGTTCAAACAGGAGAGCGCATATGAAATCAGGAAAGATGCTTCGCGTTGCGGGGCTGGCCGTGCTGGCAGCGGTGGGCGGCGTACAGCCCGCCGTGGCCGGGGTCTTCACCGACTGGGCTGATCTGGGGGTGGTCACCTTCGGCCCTGTGCTGCCGCCGCCCGGGGCGACAACCTATATCCCCGGGACGAGTGCCGACTACACGTGGTACTGCGGCGCGGTCAGCCCGTGTTCGGGCTCTGAGGGGGCGACGGCGGTGCAGTTCCAGACCTCGTTCCGGCTGCCCGCAGAGAGCGGCTACCCGCTGTACAAATATGGCTCCATCTCGCTGGTGGCGGACGATTACTTCGCGCTCTACATCAACAAGATGTTGATCACCGAGAGCTGGCTGGACGACACGAACGCCGCGACGACGGTCGATATCTCGCCCTATCTGGTGCTCGGGGCGCTCAATACCATCGATATCTTTGCCTGCGACGGCAACAAGGTTTCGGGAAAGTCGGCGGGCCTGACTGCTGACGGCGGGTTCGATGGATGCGCTAACGCTCACCCGCGCCTCAACCACTGGTTGCTGGTGGATGGTGGCTACCGGGTGGAGTACAACACGCCGGGCGGTGCGACGCTTGCATCGGGGAGCTTCGCCAGCGGTGATCTGTCGATCTGGCAGGTGAGGGCTGTTCCCGAGCCGGCGAGCGGCGCACTGGTGGCGCTGGGCCTGTCGGGCCTGCTGGGAATGGCGCGTCGCAGGCGCTGAACCTGCTCGGGCTGCAAGACGACAACGGCGCCTTCGGGCGCCGTTGTCGTTTGGGGACTACCGGGGCAGCTGCAGCCTTCCGCCCTTGACCGGCGGACACCAGAAATACGCGCCGGACAGCGGCCGGGTGAAGCGGAACAGGGCGTCGACGATGCCGTCGTCCAGCCCGACCATGCGACGCATCTGGGCTTCGAAGGCGTCGAGGCTGTGGCCGAAGGCGACGAACATCAGGCCGGCGGCGCTGGCGTCGGCCCAGGGCATGGAGCGGCGGACCACGAAGGCCTCGGGGTCGAAGCTCTCCTGGGCGGTGCGCTTCACGTGGGCGGATTCGGGGGCGTCGTCGAGCTCTTCGTTGTCGGACCTGCGGCGGCCGATGCAGTGGTCGCGCTCTTCGGGCTGCATGGCCTCGAAGCGGCTGAAGTTGTGTTCCCAGCGCTGCACGGCAACGAGGCTGGCGCCATCGGCGGCGATGGCGGCGGCGACGGCGTCGTCGCCTTCCGGGTTCTCGGTGCCGTCTTCGTAGCCGGTGAGGTCGCGCCCGCTGCCGTGCTTGAAGCCGTCCCAGGTTTCGACCAGGCGGAAGGCCGGGGCCAGGGCCTGCTCGAGGTGGCGGCTGCGCAGCAGCAGCTCGCCCCGGTCGTCACCGCGCAGCCACAGCCACAGGGCGGCGGGCGTGGACGGGATGCTCACGCCGGGGCCCGCCAGGGGCGGGAAGGGGCGCAGGCCGGGGATGCTCCGGCCGATGGCCGACAGGGTGGCTTCGCCGATGCCGGCGACGGTGGCGTCGCCATCGACCACATCGACCAGCGCCTTGAGGCCGGCGGCCACGTCGGTGTCGGGTTCGAGGGCGAACACCAGATAACGGGAGAGGGGCGGCAGCGGCTGAAGGATGCCGGGTTGCGGGGTGGGCATGACAGGCTCCGGAACGTTTGCAGGGGTTGGCAGGGATGATAGTTCAATCCCCGCCGGGCCGTCAGCCCGCCGCGCCGTCGGCCCGGGCGAGCCGGTAAAGGGCGACGCTGGCGAGGAAGTTGGGCTCGTCGACGATCACCTTGTCCTCGTCGAAGGCCAGCCGCTCGCGGATCACGATGCCTTCCTGCTCGCACAGGGCGTCGAAGTCGGCGATGGTGAAGAAGCGCACGTTGGGCGTGTCGTACCACTGGTAGGGCAGGTTCTTCGACACCGGCATGCGGCCGTTGAGGATGGACTGGCGGTGGCGCCAGTAGGCGAAGTTGGGAAAGCTGACGACGGCCTCGTGGCCGACCCGCAGCATCTCCCTGAGGATGCCCTGGGTGTTGCGCATGGCCTGCAGCGAGAGGCTCATGATGACGTGGTCGAAGAAACCGTCGTCGAAGCCGGCGAGGCCTTGTTCCATGTCGATCTGGATCACGTTGACGCCGTTGCGGGCGCAGGCCAGCAGGCGCGCCGGGTCGTTCTCGACGCCGTAGCCGCGCACCTGGCGCACGTCGCCGAGGTAGCGCAGCAGGCCGCCGTCGCCGCAGCCCAGGTCGAGGACGCGCTCGCCGGGTTCGATCCAGTTGGCGATCACGTCGTAGTCGAAGCGGTGGAAGCTCATCGTGCCGCCCTCACAGTTGGATGTTGTCGATGTAGGCCTGCAGCACGGCGTGGTACTGGGGCTCGTCGAGGAGGAAGGAGTCGTGGCCGGCGGCGCAGTCGATCTCGGCGTAGCTCACGCGGCGGTCGCTGTGCATCAGGGCGTAGACGATTTCGCGGCTGCGGGACGGGGCAAAACGCCAGTCGGTGGTGAAGGACACCACCAGGTAGTCGGCCTTGGCGCGGCCGAGGGCGGCCACCAGATCGCCGTTGTAGTCAAAGGCTGGATCGTAGTAATCCAGCGCCTTGGTGGTGAGCAGGTAGGTGTTGGCGTCGAAGTAGCCGGCGAACTTGTCGCCCTGGTAGCGCAGGTAGGATTCGATCTCGAACTCGACGTCGTAGCTGAACACCGGCTTGTCGTGGCGCAGCGCCCGGCCGAATTTCTGGCCCATGGCGTCGTCCGACAGGTAGGTGATGTGGCCGATCATCCGCGCCAGCGCGAGGCCGCGGGTGGGCACCACGCCGTGCTCGTAGTAGTGGCCGGCGTGGAAATCCGGGTCCTTCAAAATGGCCTGGCGGGCGACTTCGTTGAAGGCGATGTTCTGGGCGGTGAGCTTGGGCGCCGAGGCGATCACCAGCGCGTGGGCGACGCGATCCGGGTATTGCAGCGTCCAGGAGAGGGCCTGCATGCCGCCGAGGCTGCCGCCGACCACCGCGGCAAAGCGCTCGATGCCGAGGCGATCGGCCAGCCGGGCCTGCGCATCGACCCAGTCTTCGACGGTGACGAAGGGGAAGTCGGCGCCCCACGGCTTGCCGGTGGCCGGGTTGATGGCGTTGGGGCCCGAGCTGCCGTAACAGCCGCCCAGGTTGTTCACCCCGATCACGAAGAAGCGGTTGGTGTCGAGGGGCTTGCCGGGGCCGACCAGGTTGTCCCACCAGCCGACGCTGCCGTCGGCGTGCACGCCGGCCACGTGGTGCGAGCCGGACAGCGCATGGCACACCAGCACCGCGTTGCTGCGCGCGGCGTTGAGGGTGCCGTAGGTTTCATAGACGAGGTCGTACTGGGGCAGCACGCCGCCGCTCTTGAGGGGCAGGGGTTCGGAGAAATGGGCTGTCTGGGGTACGACCAGACCAACTGATTGTGCGACGGATTGAGCTTCTTGCATTCGTGTTTCGTCCCAAAAACGAAAAACCCAGCCGGCGAACGGTCGCGGACTGGGCTGCCGTCGCTTTAGCCGTACTTTTAAAGCGCCCGCAAGCTGAAGGGTTCAAATCGGCGCTGAGTGGCAAGATTAGCGCGCCGGTGCGGGGCAAGTCAAACTGGGGACAGCCGCAGCGGCGCGCAGGTTCCGGTCAGAGCTTTTCGACTGCCTCGCGGACCCGGTCCGGGTCGTCCAGCTTGAGCAGGCGCTGGACCTTGGGCGTGAGGTCGGCGGCGTCGGCGCGCAGGATGGCCTGCTTCACCTCGAGGATCTGCGCCGGGTGCATCGAGAACTGGCGCAGGCCCATGCCGATCAGGAGCCGCGCGCAGTCCGGGTCGCCGGCCATCTCGCCGCACACCGAGACATCCACCCCGGCCTTGGCGCCGGCCTGGATGGTCTGGTGGATGAGCCGCAGCACGGCCGGGTGGAGCGGGTTGTAGAGGTGGGCGACGGCCTCGTTGCCGCGGTCGATGGCGAGGGTGTACTGGATCAGGTCATTCGTGCCGATCGACAGGAACTGCAGGCGCCGGGTGAAGGCGCCCAGGCACAGGGCCGCGGCGGGCACCTCGATCATGCCGCCGACCGGCACGGATTCGTCGAACTTGATCTTGCGTTCGCGCAGCTGAGCCTTGGCTTTTTCGAGCAGGACCAGGGTCTGGTCGATCTCGTGGCTGCTGGCGAGCATCGGGATCAGGATCTTCATCCGCCCGAAGTGGCTGGCGCGCAGTAGCGCCCGCAGCTGGGTGAGGAACATCTTGGGCTCGGCCAGGCAGTAGCGGATCGCCCGCAGGCCGAGGGCCGGGTTGTCCTCGGAGCGGGTGGCGCCTTCGAGCTCCTTGTCGGCGCCCACGTCGAGGGTGCGCACGGTGACCGGCTTGCCCGCCATGGTCTTGACCACCGCCTTGTAGGCCTCGAACTGCTCGTCCTCGTCGGGCCACGAGTCGCGGCTCATGAAGAGGAATTCGGTGCGGAACAGGCCCACGCCGTCGGCCTCGACGCCCTTGGCCTGGATGGCGTCGGGGGGGAGCTCGATGTTGGCGAGGATCTGCACCTCCTCGCCGTCGAGGGTGGCGGCGCGGGTGGATTTGAGGCGCTTGAGCTTGGAGCGTTCGAGCTCGACCGCGGCCTTGCGCAGGCGGTATTCCTCGAGCACGCGCTCGTCGGGATCGACGATGACCACGCCGCGGATGCCGTCGATGATGACGAGCTCGTCGTCCTTCACCACGTGGCGGATGTGGCGCAGGGCCACCACCGCCGGGATCGACAGGCTGCGCGCGACGATGGCGGTGTGGCCGGTGGGGCCGCCGACATCGGTGATGAAGCCGGCGACGGCGTGATCCTTGAAGCCGATGGTGTCGGTGGGCGAGAGGTCGTGGGCGACGACGATGGTGCCGAGGCCGTCCTTGCGCTTGGGCGGCAGGTGGCCCGGGTGGCCCAGCAGCACCTTCACGACGCGCTCGACGACCTGCACCACGTCGGCCTTGCGCTCGCGCAGGTAGGCGTCCTCGATGGCCTCGAACTGCTCGACCAGCAGCTCCATCTGCTGCACCAGCGCCCACTCGGCGTTGGCGCGGCGGGTGAGGATCAGCGCCTCGGCGGCGTCGACCAGCATCGGGTCTTCGAGGAACATGATGTGCATGCCCAGGAAGGCATCCACCTCGGACGGCGCCGAGCCCGACGCGGCCTTGAGCCCGGCGAGTTCGCTCTTGACCTTGGCGACTGCGCTGCGCAGCCGGGTGACTTCGGCTTCCACGTGCTTGGGCGCCACGGTGAAGTGCGCGACCTCGAGCAGGGCGTGGGAGACCAGATGGGCATGGCCGATGGCGATGCCCTGGGAGACGGCAAGACCGTGGACGGTGAAGCTCATGGCGGGGCCTTTATGGGGGTGGGCAGCAGGCGGTGGAGCGGAGGGCGCTGGGCCGGGTGGTTGCCTACCCACTTCCCAATGCCCGAGTCCCCGCCTTACTCCCCTTCGCCGAACTTGTCGGCGATCAGGGCCTGGAGGGCGGCCATGGCTTGATCGGCGTCGGCGCCTTCGGTGTCGATCACGATGGTGCTGCCCTTGGCGGCGGCGAGCATCATGACGCCCATGATGCTCTTGGCGTTGACCCGCTTGCCGTTGCGTTCGAGCCACACGTCGCAGCTGTAGGCGCTGGCGACCTGGGTGAGCTTGGCGGAGGCCCGGGCGTGGAGCCCGAGCTTGTTGATGATGTTGGCTTCCTGGCGTGGCATTGCGCTGTCTTCCTTCCTCGCTGATTCTTTTTTTTGTGGTTTCCGGTGATCACTTCATGTGGACGACGCCTTCGCAGGCGCCGGCGATGGCCTTTTTGAGCAGGACATCCATGCTTCGTTCGCGGTAAGTGATCACCCGCAGCAGCATTGGCAGATTGGCACCCGCGACGCCGGCAACGCGACCGGGCTCGAGGAGCTTGGCGGCGATGTTGGCGGGCGTGGCGCCGAGGATGTCCGTGAGGACCAGCACGCCGCTGCCATCGTCGACCAGGTCGAGCAGACGGCGGGCCAGCGGCAGTGCATCGAGGGGATCGTCCTGACCGGCGACACCCAGCTGCATGAGCTGGGGCGGGCGACGGTTGAGCACGTGGCAGGCGCATTGAATGAGCGCTTCGCCGAGGCTGCCGTGGGTTATCAAGAGAATCCCGATCATCCGGTCCATTCTATCCAAAGTGGGCCGGGCGGCAAGCCGAAAAAAGCGAGGTATTTGTATCAGTTAACGACGAGGGATGGTTTGATGCCGTCGCCGTACTGGAGCCGGCTGTGCAGCGCGGGGGTGACTTCGACCTGGCCGGCGGCGTCGACCCGCAGCGCGTGCTCGATGCCGAAACGCTTTGCATAGTCGCGCCAGCGCTCGCCGCCGAGGTAGATCGGCTTGCTGGCGGCATCCGACAGGGTGCCCGCCTGGGTGGCGCCGGCGGGGCGTGGGGTGATCAGGATGGTGACGGCCTGGGTGCCTTTGGCGGGGCGGCCGGTGCGCGGGTCGAGCAGGTGACAGTAGCGCTCGCCGTCGAGCTCGAAGTAGCGCTGGTAATCGCCTGAAGTGCCGATGGCCTCGCCGTCGCGCAGCGGCAGGGTGGCGAGCGGGCGCGGCTCGCGCGGGTGCTGGATGCCCACGCGCCAGGGCTGGTCGCCCTTGCTGCCCAGGGCCAGCACGTTGCCGCCGATGTTGATGAGGGCGTTGGCGATGCCGCGGGCCTTGAGGATGGCCGCGGCGCGATCGAGCGCGTAGCCCTTGCCGTAGCCGCCCAGGTCGAGCTGCACGGCGGGGTTACGGCTCGTCACCTTGCCATCGGCAATGGTGAGGTCGGCCATCGTCGGGTGGGCGCGCACCAGCTCGGCGAGCTTGGCGGGATCGGGCCGGACGGGTACGAAGGTGTCGGTGTGGAAGCCCCACAGGGCGATGAGCTGGCCCAGCGCCGGGTCGAAGAGTTCGTCGCCGGTGGCGGCGATGGCCTTGGCCTCGGTGAGCATCGCAGCGAGCTCGGGCGAGACCGGGATGCCCTGCTGGCCGGCGGCGATGGCCTGGTTGAGGGCGGTGAGCTCGGAGGGCTCCCAGGCGTGGTAGGCCCGGTGCAGGCGGTCGAACTCGCGCAGCACTTCGGCCACCGCGGCGCGGGCTTTGTCCTCCGACGCGTCCCAGGTGAGCACCTCGACGCGGGTGCCGAAGACGTAGGATTCCTGCTGGTGGATGCGCTCCCGGCTGCAGCCGGCGAGCAGCCCCGCCGTGAGGGCGAGGGCAGCCAGCCAGGCGGCGGCGCGGGAAAGGCCGATCAGGCGCACGCCGCTTCGAGGGCGTCGACCACCGCGCCGGGCACGTCGAAGCCGGTCTGGTCGGTGATCTCGACCATGCAGGTGGGGCTGGTGACGTTGATCTCGGTGAGCCGGTCGCCGATCACGTCGAGGCCGACGATGAGCAGCCCGCGCGACCACAGGATGGGCGCGAGGTATTCGGCGATGGCGCGTTCGCCGTCGGTGAGCGGCATGGCCACGCCACGCCCGCCGGCGGCGAGGTTGCCGCGGGTCTCGCCGGCCATCGGGATGCGCGCCAGCGAATAGGGAATCACCTGCCCGCCGATCACCAGCACCCGCTTGTCGCCGCCGGAGATGGCCGGCAGGTAGGCCTGGGCCATGATGGTGCGGCGCTCGTCCTGGGTGAGCGTCTCGATGATGACGTTGCGGTTCGGGTCGTCGGCGCGCACGCGGAAGATCTGGCTGCCGCCCATGCCGTCGAGGGGCTTGAGGATGGTGTCGCCGTGGGCGTCGATGAAGGCGTTGATGTCGGCTGCGGCGCGGGCCACCCGGGTGGCCGGGGTGAACTGCGGAAACTCGGTGATGGCGAGCTTCTCGGAGTGGTCACGGATCGAGCGCGGGTCGTTGAAGATGCGTGCGCCGGCCTGCTGGGCGCGCTCGAGCAGCCAGGTGGCGGTGACGTATTCGAAGTCGAAGGGCGGGTCCTGGCGCATCAGCACGGCGTCGAAATCCGTGAGCGGCATCACCGCCTCGGCGCCGCAGGGGGCGTACCAGGCGTGGTCGAAATCCGACACGCCGATGGGCAGGCAGCGGGCCGAGACGACGCCGCCTTCCCAGATCAGCGCCTCGCGCTGGATGGCGAAGATCTCGTGGCCGCGGCGGGCGGCGGCCCGCATCATGGCGATGCTGGAATCCTTGTAGGCCTTGAGATTGTCGAGGGGGTCGAGGATGAAGGCGAATTTCATCGGGCGGTTCCGTCAGGCGGTGGCTTCTTCGAGGAGCTGCGGCTCGGTTTCCTCGATCTCGACCGAGGCGGCGAGGAGCGCCAGCCGGGCCACCACGCCGTAGGCGTAGAAGCGGTTGGGTGGCGCGTCGGGGCTCTGGTTGCAGTCGGGCAGGCTGCACGGGGCCTCGAAGGCCAGCGGCTCGAAGTGCATGCCCGGGGCGTTGAGGTTCTCGTCGCGGCCGCGCTGGGTGTGGACGCGGTAGAAACCGCCCACCACGTAGTGATCCATCATGTAAACCACCGGCTCGGCCACCGCGCCGTTGAGGGTTTCGAAGGTGTGCACGCCTTCCTGGATGATCACGTCGTGCACCTCCAGGCCTTCCTTCACCACGCTCATCTTGTTGCGCTGCTTGCGGTTGAGGCCGATCAGCTCGGACGCGTTCTTGACCGTCATCACGCCCATGCCGTAGGTGCCGGCGTCGGCCTTGACGACCACGAAGGGCTCGTCGGTGACGCCGTATTCGGTGTATTTGGCGCGGATCTCGCCGAGCATCTTCGAGACCTTGTCGGCGAGTTCCTGCTCGCCGGTGCGGGCGTGGAAATCCAGGCCCGAACAGGTGTCGAAGGCCGGGTTGATGCGCCACGGGTCGATGCCGATGGCCTCGCCGAAGTCGCGGGCGACGCGATCATAGGCGGCGGCGTGGTTGGATTTGCGGCGGGCGTGCCAGCCAGCGTGCACCGGCGGGATCACCCACTGGTCGTGGAGATCCTTCATCAGCGCCGGGATGCCGGCGGAGAGGTCGTTGTTGAGCAGCACCGCGCAGGGGTCGAAGTCCTTCACGCCGAGGCGGCGGCCGTTGCGGATCAGCGGCTCGAGGGTGAGGGTGGCGCCGTTGGCGAGCTCGACCACGGTGGGTTCGGTGATCTCGGGCAGCAGGCTGCCGAGGCGCACTTCAAGGCCGGTGAGGCGCAGGATCGACACCAGCTTGGCCACGTTCTGCAGGTAGAACTGGTTGCGGGTGTGGTTCTCGGGCACCAGCAGGATCGACCGGGCGCCGACGCAGATGCGCTCGATGGCGGCCTGGGCGGCCTGCACGCACAGGGGCAGGAAGGCGTCGTTGAGGTTGTTGAAGCCGCCGGGGAAGAGGTTGAGATCCACCGGCGCCAGCTTGAAGCCGGAGTTGCGCAGGTCGGTGGAGCCGTAGAAGGGCGGCAGGTGTTCCTGCCACTGGGTGCGCATCCAGCGCTCGATCGCACAGGCGTTGTCGAGGAAATGCTTTTCAAGCTCAAGCAGGGGGCCGGTGAGCGCGGTGGTGAGATGGGGGACCATGGAGACCTCGCGGACTGTTCTCGAAGGGGCGATGCGTCGGGTGGTTTACGGCGCAGCAGCACCGTGGACCCGCGCGGCCCGTGATTGTTCTGGCGGGATGTTACACCATCCGTCCGGCACGCCCGGAGGGCCTCAGGCCGGGGGCGGCAGGAAGGCGCGGAAGCGCTCGGGCAGCGGCGCGTTCTCGAGGCTGCGCTGGGAGAACAGGTAGCGCCCGTCGCAGACGAAGCCCAGATCGGCCCAATCGACGCCGTTGAGGGCGTCGCGGAAGGCTTCGAGATCCACGTCCGGGCGATGGGGAAAGACGCCCAGCACGGCGCCGTCGAAGTTCGTGCACGGGTGCACGAAGAACGGATTGGGGCGGCGGGTCTTGGTGTTCACGTAGATCCGCGGGGCGTCGGTCTGGGGGTAGCTGCGGCCCCAGTGCCACCAGTTGGTCTCGTCGAAGCGCCGGATGCGTCGGGCGATCAGCGCGGCGTGGTGGGGCAGCAGGGCCTCGGGCGGCGCGTCCGGTTCGCACCAGATCATCCGGCGGGTCTGGCCGGTGCGGGCGGTGGCCGAGGTGACGAAATCCCGGTTGCCGTGGGCCTCGCTGGCGAACACCGCGTCCAGCCCCGACACCGCGCCCACCTTGACGCCCGCCACGTCGGCCAGGCTCAGGCCGTATTCGCCGTGGGAAAACAGCAGGTGGCCGGCGGTTTCGAGGAAGTTGCGCCGCTGCCACTGGGGGTGTTCGAGGCTGTGGGCGAGGTCGTCGCCCTGGCTGATCCGCGCCCAGGCGGTGTGATGGCCGGTCTCGCCCAGCTCGTAGCGCCAGATCAGGCAGTTGGGCAGGGCGTCGGCAAACACCCGGGCGTCGCCCAGCTCGATGGCGTGGGTGATGGTGCCGCGCTGGTGCAGCCAGCGGTTGAGCGCACGGGCGCTGGTGGATTTGAGGAAATCCCGCGGGGTGATGAAGATCAGCTCGCCACCCGGCCGCAGGTGGCGCACGCACTTCTCGATGAAGAAGAGGTAGAGGTTGCTGCGCCCGTCGAAGCCGTCACGGCGCAGCAGCGTGCGGGTGGATGGAGCGATGTCCTGGTAGCGCACGTAGGGCGGGTTGCCGATCACGGTGTCGAACTTCTCGTCCTCGGGGTAGGCGAAGAAGTCGATGTTGTGGGCGCCCGGCGGGCAGTGGCGGGGGTCGAGCTCGATCCCCACCGCGTGGTGCAGCGCGCGCAGGAAGGCCCCGTCACCGCAGGAGGGCTCGAGCACCCGGCCGGTGTTCTGGCGCAGGCGCAGCATCGCGCGCACCACGGGTTCCGGCGTGAACACCTGGCCGAGGCTGGCGATGTCGATCTGGGCTGGCAGCGGGCTGGTCGGCGGAAACGGGAGCGGGGGTGGGGCGGTGTTGGCCATGGGGCAGACGGCGGCGCGAGGGTCTGGCGCGCATTGTGCAGGAAGCGGAAGCACGGGGCCAGCACCGCCCAAGCTGAGGACAAAGGCGGCTTATACGGAGTGAATATGGTCCATTTGTGGCGTATAACGCTACGTCATCAAAACGTGAGGCAGGCCGGGTCAGACCCGGGCATAATGCTGCTTTGCAATGTAGATGTGCCTGAAACCCGCATGAATGCTCGTTTTAGGTTTTACTGAAATTTAAAAGGCATCTTATGGATCACACCCCGGGCAGGCGTCTGTCACTGCCTTTCGTGTTTCGTGGCCAGCGCCGTTTTGCGGTGCCGCTGAACCTCGCCGTCCGGCAGACAACCCTCGCCGATGTGCTCGCCGGCAACGCTCGCGAGCTGGCCAGCCAGGCCTTGCCTGCAGGGCTCGATGGTCACCTGCTGTGCGGCATCGTTGACCAGGGCTGGCGCACCCACAGTGTCCTCGATGATCGGGTGATGTACGTGGTCAAGCGTGAGGTGTGGCATTACCTGGCCTGGCCCGGTGGATACGAGGCCTACCTGGAAGGTCGCTTCTCGGCCAAGACCCGCGAATCCTTCGCCCGAGACGAGGCTCGCTTTGTCGAGGCTTTCGGAGGCGACGCCGGCCAGCTCGATATCCAGTCCTTCCGTTCGTCCGCCGAAGTCGAAGCTTTTGTGCGCCACGCGGCGATCGTGAGCCCCGGCTATGCGCCGGGCAGTGCGCTGCGCGATGCCGCGGCTGCGGGGAGCCTGCATGGCCTGGTGCTGTTCGCCAAGGGGGCGCCGGCGGCCTTCGTATGCCTGCAGGCCGTGGGCGATGCGCTGCAGTACATGGACGGAGGCGAGCGGGACGATTTTCGTCAGTGGTCGGCGGGCACCATCCTGCATCTGGCGGCACTACGTCAGCTGTTCACTGATGGCCGCTACCGCTGCCTCGATTTCCGTCCGGGTGAGAGCGAGGTGAAGCGTCAGTTTGCCAACGGGTCCCTGCGTTCGGCGACAGTGTTGCAATTGAAACGAAATTTGTTTCATAGGCTGCTGCTGGGGGCGCACGCCCTGCTGCAGCGGCGGGATGAGGACAACACCGCCACCCAGGCCGTCAGCGAAGAAATCCAGACCCTGCTCGGCGAGCGGGCCTGAATCCGGCCTCCTGCCCGGCGCTCAGGCCGGCAGGAAGCGCATCAGCAGTTCGTTGAGGAAGTGACGGCCGCGGGTGGTCGGGCGGATGGTCTCTCCATCCACCTCGATCAGGCCTTCGTCCCGGGCCTTGATCAGCCCGGCCTCGGCGGCCTCGAAGGGCAGGCCGGTGCGCTCGGCAAACAGGCGCTTCGGAAAGCCCCGGTTGAGGCGCAGGGCGTTCATCATGAATTCGAAGGGCAGTTCGGCGGCACCGATGGTGCGGCGTTCCTGCACGAAGCTGCCGTCCTGGCGGGCGGCGAGGTAGGCCGCCGGGTGCTTGGGCCGCGTCTCGCGGACGATGCCCTCGTGGGACGACAGCTTGCCGTGGGCGCCGGCGCCGATGCCCAGGTAGTCGCCAAACGTCCAGTAATTGAGGTTGTGCCGGCACTCGCGATTGGATTTGGCGAAAGCCGAGGTTTCGTAGTGCGCGTAGCCGGCGTCGCCCAGGCGGCCTTCGATGTGGTCCTGCATGTCGGCCGAGGCGTCCGGATCCGGCACTTCCGGCGGGTTGGCGGCAAAGGCGGTGTTGGGCTCCAGCGTCAGGTGGTAGCACGACAGATGCGTCGGGCCCAGGGCGAGGGCGGTGGCGAGATCCGCCTCGGCTTCGGCCAGGGTCTGGCCGGGCAGGGCGTACATCAGGTCGAGATTGACGGCCTCGAAGTGGGTGAGCGCGGCTTCGGCGGCGGCGATGGCGTCGGCGCGGCCGTGGATGCGGCCGAGGGCCTTGAGGTGGCGCTCGTCGAAGCTCTGAATGCCCACCGACAGGCGATTGACGCCGGCCTCGCGGAAGGCCTTGAAGCGCCCGGAATCCACCGTGCCCGGGTTGGCTTCGAGGGTGATCTCGGCCTGGGGGTCGAGCAGTACGCGCATCCGGATGGCGGTGAGGAGTTCGTCCAGCCCTTCCGGGCTCATCAGGCTGGGCGTGCCGCCACCGATGAAGATGCTGTGCACGCGCCGGCCCCAGATCTGCGGCAGGGCGCCTTCCAGATCGGCAACCAGCGCCTCGATGTAGGCGGCCTCGGGGATGCCTTCATCTTTTACCGCGTGGGAGTTGAAGTCGCAGTACGGGCACTTGCGCACGCACCACGGGTAATGCACGTAAAGCGCGAGTGGTGGCGAGGCGGTGAGGCGTGATTCCCACGGGCCGGCGGCAGACTGCGACGGCCGCGCGGGGGCGGCGGTGATCGGGATGATGCGGGGTTCGGACATGCAGGGCGTCAGGCGGCTTCGGCGCGGAGCTTGTCGAGGAGCTGGCGGAAGGCCGAGCCGCGGTGGGACAGGACGTTTTTCAGCTCGGCGGGGATCTCGGCGGCGGTCTGCTCGAGATCGGGCACCAGGAACAGCGGGTCGTAGCCAAAGCCGGCCTGGCCGCGGGGCGCGTCGAGGATCACGCCGCGCCACTCGCCGGTGGTGATGAGGGGCTGCGGATCGTCGGCATGGCGGACGAGGGCCAGCGCGCAGTAGAAGCGGGCGCGGCGGTCGGCCTGGCCGGCGAGGCGTTCGAGCAGGAGATCGTTGTTGCGCTGGTCGGACTTGGGCTCGCCGGCAAAACGCGCCGACAGCACGCCGGGCGCACCGCCGAGGGCGTCGACGCACAGCCCCGAGTCATCCGCCAGGGCCGGCAGGCCGGTGGCGCGGGCGGCGTGGCGGGCCTTGGCGATGGCGTTTTCGACGAAGCTGGGGTGCGGCTCCTCGGCTTCGCTCACGTTGAAGGCCGATTGCGGCAGCACCTCGATGCCCAGCGGGGCAAGGAGGGCGGAGAGTTCCTTGAGCTTGCCGGCGTTTCCGCTGGCGAGGACGAGCTGTTTCATGGCGGGCTTCCTTCCCGGCGCTCAGGCGATCCCGAGGGCCTTTTTCTGTTCGACGACCAGTTGGGCTATGCCGTCGCCGGCAAGTTCCAGCAGGGCGTCGAGTTCGGCGCGGGAGAAGGGGGTGCCTTCGGCGGTGCCCTGGACTTCGACGAAGCCGCCGGCGCCGGTCATCACCACGTTCATGTCGGTCTCGCAGTCGGAATCTTCGGGGTAATCCAGGTCGAGCACCGGCACGCCCTTGTAGATGCCCACCGAAATCGCGGCGACGAAATCGCGCATCGGGTTGGCAGGCAGCTTGCCGGCCTTGACGAGGCCTTCGAGGGCGTCGTGCACGGCGATGCAGGCGCCGGTGATCGACGCGGTGCGGGTGCCGCCGTCGGCCTGCAGCACGTCGCAGTCGATGGTGATCTGGCGTTCGCCCAGGGCGGTCATGTCGACCACCGCGCGCAGGCTGCGGCCGATGAGGCGCTGGATTTCCTGGGTGCGGCCGCTCTGCTTGCCCTTGGCGGCTTCGCGGGCGCTGCGGGTGTGGGTGGAGCGGGGCAGCATGCCGTACTCGGCGGTCAGCCAGCCCTGGCCCTTGCCGCGCAGGAAGGGCGGCACCGATTCCTCGACGCTGGCGGTGCACAGCACCCGGGTGTCGCCGAACTCGATCAGCACCGAACCCTCGGCATGGCGGGTGAAGCCACGGGTGATGCGGACCGGGCGAAGCTGGGCGGGAGTGCGGCCGCTGGGGCGGGCGAAGGCGGTGTTGGGCTGGGTCATTTGAATTTGTGGATTGCTGCGTTGATTTCGCGGATGGCGCGTTCGATTTCGTCTTCGCTGAGGTCTTCCTGCTCGCGCTTTCCGCGGCCGAAGCCTTCCATCTGGGTGGTGTAGGCGTCGGCGGGCATGGTGCGGGTGGAGACGGTGTCGGGGATGTCTTCCTGGTGGTCGTCGTGCCAGGTCATGGCGATCAGGGTCATGTTGTCGCACTGGTGGCCGCCGAGGAGCTCGGCCTCGTTCATGACCTTGGGCACGCTCTCCATGACCCGGCCGTCTGCCAGCGATTTGACCAGCGCTTCCGGCTCCAGGGGGCCCCACACGCCATCCGAACAGATGGCGATGACGTCGCCGTTGGCGAGCGCCGCGCCGCGGGAGAACTCGATCTGGGGCGGATGGTTGCCGCCCAGGCAGCTGAAGATGCGGTTGCGGCCGGGGTGGACGGCGGCGGCCTCGGCGTCGAGCAGGCCCTGGTCGAGCATCAGCTGGACGCGGGAGTGGTCGCGGGTCTGGGCGACCAGGCGGCCCTTGCGGATCATGTAGAGGCGCGAATCGCCGGCGTGAGCCCAGTGGGCGACGCCTTCCTGGATCAGGCAGGCGACGATGGTGGTGCGCGGAATGTCGGCCAGGTGCTTGTCGAAGGCGTAGTCGAGGATCGCGTGGTGGGCGTTGCTGAGCACCCGCGACAGGAACAGCACCGGGTCGGTGACCTTGGGCCGCGCCTCCTGCTGGAAGGACTGGGCGATGAACTGCACGGAGATCTGGGCGGCGACCTCCCCGTAGAGGTGTCCGCCCATGCCGTCGGCGAGCACCATCAGCAGGGCGTCGCGGGTGTAGGAATACGCCACACGATCCTGGTTGGTGCGTCGCTTGCCGATCCGGCTCTCCTGGAAAATCGTGAATCTCATGTACGGCCTATCATTGTTTTTAGTCGGGAGCCGAGGCCTTCGAGCCAGGTCTTCTGCTGCGGAGGCGCTTCCCGGTGGCGTTGGGCGAGGACTTTCTGCAGGGCGAAGCAACTCTGCGGGCGCTTGAGCGGGTCGAGTTGCAGGCACCAGTCGATGGTCGCAAGGAAGTGGGGGGAATACTGCCCGGCCCAGGCCTTGGTGGCCGGGACGACGGTGTCGTGCTTGATGCGCTCGTCCGAGCGCTGGGGCGAGGTGCCGGCGAGACAGGCGTACATCGACGCGCCCACGCTGTAGATGTCGCTCCACGGGCCGAGGGCTTCGCGGCTCGCGAACTGCTCTGGCGAGGCGAAGCCGGGGGTGTACATCGGCTTGAGGATGGGGGTGTCGGACATCAGCGTCTGGCGGGCGGCGCCGAAATCCAGCAGCACCGGCGTGCCGTCGGCGCGCAGGTAGATGTTGGAAGGCTTGATGTCGAGGTGCAGCAGCTTGTGGGCGTGGACTTCGCGCAGGCCGTTGAGCATGCGGGTGAACACCCCGCGGATGAAGCGCTCGCGCACGTTGCCCTTGTTCTTCTGGACGTAGTCGTGGAGGGTGCGGCCGCGCTCGAACTGCATCACCATGTAAACCGTGCCGTTGGCGCGAAAGAAGTTGAGCACCCGCACCACGTTGGGATGCACCAGCTTGGCGAGCGCCCGGCCTTCCTCGAAGAAACACTTCATGCCGTAGCGGAAGGCGCCCTGGTGGGCTTCGGTGACGTGGGGCGTGACTTCGCCTTCGCCGCGCAGGGCGAGGGAGTTCGGCAGGTATTCCTTGATGGCCACGGGCGAGCCATCCTGGTCGTACGCCAGGTAGACGATCGAGAATCCGCCCAGCGACAGTTGCCGCTCGACCCGGTAGTGGTCGAGCAGGAAACCTGGCGGGAGGGCGCAGTTCTGTTGAGTGGCCATCGGGCGGGGCGCTACACTTCGTCTTTTGGTGGCGTTCGGGTCTGCTAGTTTACTTCGACTGCCGCACTTTCTCGGGAAAAACAGGATGATCCACAGCATGACGGGCTTTGCCGTCCAGGTTCGCGACCTGGGCCGTGTTGCCCTGCACCTCGAATTGCGAAGCGTTAACTCCCGCTATCTCGATCTTGCGTTTCGCATCAATGACGACTTGCGTCAATCCGAGCCGCTGATCCGCGAGGCGATCACCTCCCGACTGCGCCGGGGCAAGGTCGAGTGCAGGTTCAACCTGCAGGCGAAGGATAGCGCACCTCGTGATCTCGCGATCAACGATGTGCTCTTCGGACAGCTCAAAACGGCCCAGGCCGCCATTCTTGCCGAACTGCCCCAGGCTGCGCCCTTTTCGGTGGCGGAAATCCTGCGCTGGCCGGGCATGCTGGCCGATGACGGTGTCACCTTCGATGCCCTGCTGCCCGAGATCGGCCCACTGATCAGCGCTGCGCTGGATGAACTCGTCGCCACCCGCCGCCGTGAAGGCGAGAAGCTCGCCGAGATGATCCGCGGGCGCATCACCCACATGCGCGAGCTGGTTGCCAAGGTGGCGCCCCGCGTGCCGGGGCTGGTCGCCGAATACCAGGAAAAGCTCGCCGCCCGCCTGCGCGATGCCGCCGCCACCCTCGACGACGACCGCATCCGGCTTGAAGTCGGCCTGTTTGCCCAGCGGGTCGATGTGGCCGAGGAGCTCTCGCGCCTGTCCACCCACCTGGACGAGGTCGAGCGCATCCTCAAGGCCGGCGGCGCCGCCGGCAAGCGGCTGGATTTCCTGATGCAGGAACTCAACCGCGAGGCCAACACCCTCGGCTCCAAGGCCATGGCGGCCGACATGACCGCCGTCGCCGTCGAGCTCAAGCTGGCCATCGAGCAGATGCGCGAGCAAGTGCAGAACATCGAATAAGGAGCGGCCATGCCCGGGACCCTGTTCATCGTCACCGCGCCCTCCGGCGCCGGCAAGACCACCCTGGTCAGCGGGCTGCTGGAGCGCGATCCGCTGGTCAGGCTGTCGATCTCCTACACCACCCGCGCGCCGCGGGCCGGCGAGGAGGATGGCCGCCATTACCATTTCGTGGACGTCTCCACCTTCCGCCAGCTGCGCGACAAGGGGGAATTTCTCGAATGGGCGGAAGTCCATAACAACTACTACGGAACCTCGAAGGGCTGGCTTGAAGCGCAGATCAGCGCCGGCAAGGACATCCTCCTCGAGATCGACTGGCAGGGCGCCCAGCAGGTGCGCAAGGTCTTCCCGAAGGCGGTCGGTGTGTTCATCCTGCCGCCGTCGGTCGAGGAGCTCGAGCGCCGCCTGCGCGGCCGCGGCACCGACAGCGAGGACGTGATCGCCCGCCGGGTGCTCGCAGCCCGCGGTGAGATGCGCCATGTGGCAGAGTTCGACTACGTTATAATCAATGAAGACCTGCCCACAGCCATCGACGATCTCGTGGGCGTGGTAAGAGCATCGCGGCTGCGCTACGCCAACCAGGAGGCGCGCAAGCCGGAGTTTTTCCGTTATCTGGAACAGGATTGAGGCAAATATGGCCCGTGTAACCGTTGACGACTGTCTGAAGAGAATCCCCAACCGCTTTCAGCTCACCCTGGCTGCGACCTACCGTGCCCGTCAGCTGACGGCCGGCGCCACCCCGCAGGTGGACCTCGACCGCCACGACAAGGACAAGCCCACGGTGATCGCCCTGCGCGAAATCGCCGCCGGCAAGGTCGGCACCGAAGTCCTCAACCGCGGTCAGGCCTGATCGGCCTCCCGCCAGAGAGCAATGTCATGGAATCCGCCGCCCCGGTTCCCGTTAGCGGTGGCGGCGTTTTCCAGCCTCCAGCTTCCAGAGTCGTGCCCCTCGACTTCGGTCGGCTGCGGGCGCTCGTCTCCACCTATCTCCGCGCCGAAGACGTAGGCCGCATCGAGGCCGCGTACCACTTCTCCGCCGACGCCCACCAGGGGCAGATGCGGCAGAGCGGCGAACCCTACATCTCCCATCCGGTCGCTGTCGCCGAGATCCTCGCCGGCTGGCACCTGGACGCCCAGGCCCTGTGCGCCGCGCTCCTCCATGATGTGATGGAGGACACCCACATCACCAAGGCCGAGATCGCCGAGCGCTTCGGGCGCACCACGGCCGAGCTCGTCGATGGCGTGTCCAAGCTCGACAAGATCGAGTTCCAGTCGCAGGAAGAAGCCCAGGCCGAAAACTTCCGCAAGATGCTGCTGGCGATGGCCAGCGACCTGCGGGTGATCCTCATCAAGCTGGCCGACCGTCTGCACAACATGCGGACCCTCGACCACATGCGGCCCGACAAGCGCCGCCGCATCGCCCGCGAGACCCAGGAGATCCACGCGCCCATCGCCAACCGGCTGGGCCTCAACAGCATCTACCGCGAGCTCCAGGAGCTCGCCTTCAAGCACCGTCACCCGATGCGCTTCCGGGTGCTGTCGCGGGCCATCCTCTCCGCCCGGGGCAACCGCCGCGAGGTGGTCGGCAAGATCCTTGCCGCCATCGAGGAGCGCCTGCCCCAGTGGCACATCGAGGCCGAAGTCCGCGGCCGCGAGAAGCACCTCTACAGCATCTACCGCAAGATGTCCGAGAAGCGCCTCAGCTTCTCCCAGGTGCTGGATATCTATGGCTTCCGCGTCATCGTGCCGGATGTGCAAACCTGCTACCGGGCGCTGGGCGCGCTGCACGGCCTCTACAAGCCGGTGCCCGGCAAGTTCAAGGACTACATCGCCATCCCCAAGGCCAACGGCTATCAGTCGCTCCACACCACGCTGATCGGCCCCTTCGGCACGCCGGTCGAGGTGCAGATCCGCACGCCCGAGATGAACCACGTGGCCGAGAGCGGCGTGGCGTCCCACTGGCTCTACAAGGAAGACGAGAAGACCCTCACCGAGCTCCAGCACAAGACGCACTCCTGGCTGCAGTCGCTGCTCGAGCTGCAATCCACCTCGGGTGATTCGAGCGAGTTCCTCGAGCACGTCAAGGTCGATCTCTTCCCGGGCGAGGTCTATGCCTTCACGCCCAAGGGCAAGATCTTCGCGCTGCCGCGGGGCGCCACGGTGGTCGATTTCGCCTACGCGGTGCACACCGATGTGGGCAACCGCTGCGTCGCCGGGCGCATCAACGGCGAGCTGATGCCCCTGCGCACCGAGCTCCACAACGGCGACCAGATCGAGATCATCACCGCCGCCCACGCCAGCCCCAACCCGGCCTGGCTCGGCTACGTGCGCACCGGCAAGGCCCGGGCGCAGATCCGGCACTTCCTTAAAAACGCCCAGCAGGAAGAAGCCTCGACCCTCGGCGAGCGCCTGCTCAACCAGGCCCTGCGGCCCCACGGCCTCACCCTGGGCCAGGTCAGCACCTTTGCGTGGGACCGCTTCCTGCGCGAATTCACCCTCGCCAACCGCCGCGAGCTGATGACCGACATCGGCCTCGGCCGACGCCTGCCGGCCATCGTCGCCCGGCGGCTGGCCGAGATCCAGGACGTCGAATCCGGCCGCGCCGACGTGGTCAAGCCGCGGCCCGCCGGGGCGATCCTGATCCGCGGCACCGAAGGCGTCGCGGTCCAGCTCGCCCGCTGCTGCCGGCCGATCCCGGGCGACCCGATCGTCGGCATCATTCGCAAGGGCCAGGGGCTGGAGGTGCACATGCACGACTGCCCCCAGGCCCGCAAGCTGCGCAGCGAGCGCGACCGCTGGATCGACGTGGAGTGGGAGCCCTCCACCGATCGGCTGTTCGACGTCACCCTCAAGCTGCTCACCAAGAACGTGCGCGGCGTGCTCGCCAAGGTGGCCAACGCCATCGCCGAGCAGGACTGCAACATCCAGAACGTTTCCACCGATGGCGAGCAGGGCACCTATTCCTCGCTCTACATCACCGTCCAGGTCACCCATCGCCTGCATCTGGCCAAGGTCATCCGCGGCCTGCGCACCATTCCCGAAGTGGTGCGCATCGGGCGGATGCGGGGCGACCAGAAATGAACCGCCGGGGCCAGCGCGCCCCGACGCTGATAGAATCACGCCGCTAAAACGGGAGAACACTCAATGGCAATTTACGAATCCGAGCACACCAAGTTCATGCGCGAATGGATGAAAGCCCATCCGGAAGAGCGCGAAGAGCAGCAGAAGGGCCGCGCCCTGTGGTGGGACAAGCCGCAGGATCTGGAAACCCAGAGCGAATACGCCGCCGGCAAGGTCGCCCACAAGCCCTACCCCTACGCCACTGAATAAGCCCGCCGGCTGACGCCCTGCGGGTGCGTCGGCCGGGGTTTCAGGTTCAGCTTGCCGGCCCGCCGCACGCCTCGATGGCGTCGCGCAGTGGGCCGGATGTCATCTCCCGGTGTGCCGCCGATGGGCCGCACGCCGTCTTTTCGTTTTCCCGACGCTGCCGTGTTCGCCCCCAAGATCGCCTTCATCGACGTTGAAACCACTGGCGCCAATCCGGTGGTCGACCGGGTCACCGAGATCGCGATCCTGCGCGTCGAAGACGGCGTGCTCGTCGAGCGCTGGTCGAGCCTGGTCAATCCGGGCATGGCGATCCCGCCGACCATCCAGAGCTTCACCGGCATCACCGACGCGATGGTCGCCGACGCCCCGGCGTTTGCCGATCTCGCCGACGGCGTGCGGGCGCTGCTCGCCGACTGCGTGTTCGTGGCCCACAACGCGCGCTTTGACTACGGCTTCATCAAGAACGAGTTCTCGCGGATCGGCGAGCGTTTCGACGCGTCGGTGCTGTGCACCGTCAAGCTGTCCCGCGCGCTCTACCCCCAGCACCACCGCCACGGGCTGGACGCGCTGATCGCCCGCCACAACCTCACGTGTTCGGCCCGTCACCGGGCGATGGGCGACACCGAGGCGCTGTTCCAGTTTGCCGGCATCGTCGCCGACGAGTTTCCGCCGGAGATCCTCGGCATCGCCATCGCCAAGGCCATGAAGGCCCCCAGCCGGCCGGTGGGCCTGCCCGAGGGGGTGCTCGAAGGCGTGCCCGAAGGCCCGGGCGTGTATCTCTTCTACGGCGAGAACGAGCTGCCCATCTACATCGGCAAGAGCGTCAGCCTGCGCTCCCGGGTGATGAGTCACTTCTCGTCCGACCACAAGAGCAGCAAGGAAGCCAAGCTGGCCCAGCAGGTGCGGCGGGTCGAATGGCTGCCCACCGCGGGCGAGCTGGGCGCGCTGCTCCTCGAGGCGCGGCTGGTGAAGGAACGCAAGCCCACCGAGAACCGCCAGCTGCGCGAGACCGAGGCCGTGTTCGGCCTGCGCTACGACCCGACGAAGAAGCGCGGCCCGGTGCTGGTGCGCGAGCCCCTCAACGGGGCCGATCCGGCCGGCTGGGAGGCCGTCTACGGCGCCTTCCGCACCAAGAAGGAAGCCGACAACGCCCTGCGCGAGCTGGCGCTGCTCTACAAGCTGTGCCCGCGGCGCATCGGCACCGAGCCGTGGAGCGACGGCGCCTGCCTGGCCCACCAGATGAAGCGCTGCGCCGGCGTGTGCTGCGGCAAGGAAGCCCACGCCGAGCACGACGAGCGCCTGCGCAAGGTGCTCGAGAGCCTGCGCATCCGCCGCTGGCCGTGGGACGGCCCGGTGGCGGTGCGCGAACACCACCCGGACACCGGCCGCAGCGCGGTGCATGTGGTCGATCAGTGGTGCCTGCTGGGCAGCGTCGAGGACGAGGGCGAACTGGGCTCGCTGCTGGAAGCCCTGCCGCCCCGGCGCTTCGACCTCGACACCTACCGCATCCTCCAGCGCTGGCTGGACACCCCCGCCGGCCGCAGCGCGGTCACGCCGCTGGGCTGATCCGTCCTCGGCAGTTGCTTGGGGCCGATCGCGTCCATCCGCCGGCCTGTCGCCAGCTGCGACCCTGCGCCCGGGCCTTCATCCGTGCTGCCCGGGTGAGCCCGCCGGGCTGAAGCGCCATCTGCAGGACGGGGCGCGACCATCCTGATGTCCCTCGCTTTGGGCTTTGAGCTCCTCGGGAGCAGCTTTTTGCTGCTCGGGACGAGCGCCGGGACAGGGGGCGACCATCCGCGAGCTCCTCGCGAGGAGCGCCGGGATAGACCCATCCATTCGCCGAGCTCCTCGGGAGCACCTTTTTTCAGCTCAGGAGGAGCGCCGGGATAGGCCGGACCTGTCGGCGAACTCCTCGGGAGCAGCTTTTTGCTGCTCGGGAGGGCTTCCGGGCTGCTCGCGAGTAGCGCCGAGCTGCTCGCGACGACCCCGGAGATACTCCGGGGCTCAGCTCAGGCTGGCGCCTGGCCCTCGCGGGTGGCGGCGCGGCGTTCGCGCCAGCCTTCGACCAGCGAATACACCGCCGGCACCACCACCAGGGTGAGCAGGGTGGAGCTGATCATGCCGCCGATCACCGCGATGGCCAGGGGCTGGTTGGTCTCGTTGCCGGCGCCAAAGCCGGCAGCAGCCGGGGCGAGGGCGAGGATCACCGTCATGGAGGTCATCAGCACCGGGCGCATCCGGATCGGGCAGGCGTTGCGCAGGGCGGCGTCCACCTTGAGCCCTTCGGCGCGGCGCTGGTTGGTGAGATCCACCAGCAGGATGGAGTTCTTGGCCACCAGCCCGATCAACAGCACCAGCCCGATCATCGAGTAGATGTTGAGGGTCTGCCCGGTGAGCCACAGGGCCGCCACGCCGCCGACGATGGCCAGCGGCTGGGCCAGCATCACGATGGCGGGCTGCAGGAAGCTGTTGAACTGGCTGGCGAGCACCATGTAGAGCAGGGTCATGGCCAGGGCGAAGGTGAAGCTCATGTATTTCTGGGTCTTGCCGAACTCCTCGGCCTGGCCGATCAGCTTGACCTGGTAGCCGGTGGGCAGCAGCTCGGCGGCGGTGGCCTTGACCACCTCGACCGCCTCGCCCAGGGGCAGGGTGGGGGTGGCGAAGAAGGTGGCGGCGTACTGGAGATCAAAGCGGCCGACGATGGCGGGGCCCAGGGCCTCGCGGAAGCCCGCCACGCTATCCAGGCGCACCAGCTCGCCGCCCTTGTTGCGCAGGAAGATCTTGGAAAGATCGGCCGGCTGGGTGAAGGTGCCTTCCCTGGCCTTCACGCGGATGTCGTAGCGCTGGCCGTCGCCCGGTTCGTCGTTGTACTTGGCGATGTCCACCCCGCCGGTGAGCATGTTGATCGCCAGCGCCACGTCCTGGGTGGTGAGCCCGGCGTCGGCGATGCGCAGGCGGTCTGGCGCGAAGATCAGCTGGGGCAGGTCGAGCTGCAGGTCGGTGTCCATGCGGCCGATGCCGGGCATCGCGGTGAGCTTCTTCTGCAGGGCCGCGGCGTGGCGGCCGAGCTCCTGCAGGTTCTCGCCGGTGAGCACGAACTGCAGCGGCTCGCCGCGCTGGCCCTGGACCATCGGGTAGGGCGCGGCGAACACCCGCGCGCCGGCGATCTGGGCAAACTCCTTGCGCAGCAGCGGGATGATGTCCTGCTGCTTCACGGTGCGCTCCTCCCGCGGGGCCATGCGCACCACCACCGTGCCCTGGTTCACCTGCCCGGCCGTGCCGAGGCCGATCAGCGCGAACTCGGTGCGCACCTCCGGGTGGCGGGAGAGGATACCTTCCACCTCCTTCAGCTTGCTGTCGGTGTAGTCGATGCTGGAGCCGAGCGGCGTGCGCAGCGACACCAGGAAGCGCCCCTCGTCCTGCTCCGGCGCGAAGGCCTTGCCCACGTTGGCGAAGAAGAAGGCGCTCGACCCCACCACGGCCAGGGTCGCCAGCAGCACCCACAGGCGGTGGGTGAGGGCGGCCTCCAGCAGACGCACGTAGAGCGCGTCCATGTGCTCGAAGACGTGGTCGAAGAAGCGGTAGATCGGGCCGTGCTGCTTTTCCACCTTGAGGTAGCGCGAGCACAGCATGGGCGTGAGGGTGAGCGAGACGAACAGCGACACCAGCACGCCGAAGGTGACCACCAGCGCAAAGCTGCGGAAGAACTGCCCGATGATCCCCGAGATGAAGGCCACCGGCGCAAAGATGCACACCAGCGACAGGGTGGCCGCCATCACCGCGAAGACCACCTCGTTGCTGCCATTGACGGCGGCCGAGACGGGGTCGGGGTCGAGCTCTTCCCGGTGGCGGAAGATGTTTTCCAGCACCACGATGGCGTCATCCACCACCACGCCGATCAGCAGCAGCAGGGCCAGCATGGTGAGGGAGTTGAGGGTGAAGCCGGCGAAGTAGATCACCGCGATGGCGCCGAACAGCGACACCGGGATGGCCAGCGAGATGATCAGCGTGGAGCGCACCGAGCGCAGGAAGATCCACACCACCAGCGCCGCCAGCAAGGTGCCCTCGATGAGGTGCTCCTTCAGCGAATCGACGATCTCGAGGATGAACACCGCGTCGTTGGAAACCACCGACAGCGTCATCCCCGGCGGCAGCATCGGGCGCAGATCCTTGTCGAGGCGTTCCTGGATGCGTTCGGTGATCGCCACGGTGTTGGCGTTGGCGATCTTCACCATGCCCAGGCCGACGGTGGTCTTGCCGTTGAAGCGGGCGAGCTGGCGGTTGTCGGTGAGGCCGTCCTCGATCTCGGCGATGTCGCCCAGGCGCACCGGCGCCTTCTCGCGCCAGGCCACCACGAGCTCCTTGAGCTGCTCCACCTGGTGGAATTCCAGATCGAGCTTGACCAGGCTTTCGGTGGTCTTGCCCACCACGAAGCCGCCGGCCAGCTGCACGTGCTCCTTGGCGAAGGCGTCGGTGATGTCCTGGGCGGTGACCTTGTGGGCGGCCATGCGGTCGGGCAGCAGATTGACCCGGATCGTGCGGTCGCGCCGCCCGCCCAGGCGCACCTCGCCCACGCCGTCGATGGTCTCGAGGCGCTTCTTGAGGGTGTTGATGGCGTACTGGTTGAGCTGCTGCTGGGTGCGGTCGCCCTGCAGCGCCAGCCACATCACCGGCTGGGCGTTGGTCTCGACCTTGGCCACCACCGGCGGGTCCACGTCCTTGGGCAGCCGGCGGAGCACCTGATTGACCTTCGACTGGACCTCGTTGAAGGCCACGTCCACCTTCTTCTCCAGCGAGAAGGTGATGTTGACGGTGGATACGCCCGGCGACGAGGTGGACTGCACGTGCTCGATGCCCGGCGTGCTGTTCACGGCGGACTCGATGACGTTGGTGATGCTCGAATCGACGATGTCCGGGTTGGCGCCCTTCAGCGTGGTGGTGATCGAGATGACCGGGAATTCGATGTACGGGTAGCGGTCCATGCCGACCCGCTGATAGCCGATGATGCCGACGAGCACCAGCACGGCGCTCATCATCCACGCCAGCACGTGGCGCTTGATGGACAGCTCGGGCAGGGTCATGACTTGGCGGCGGGGGTGGATGCAGCGGGCTTGGCGGCAGCGGGGGCCTTGACGCTGACCGGGGCGCCGTCGGTGAGGAAGCCGGCGCCGTCCTCCACGATGGTCTCACCGCTGGCGAGGCCCTTGACGATCTCGATCCGGCCGTCCTGCTTGACGCCGGTCTCGACCACCCGCTGGCTGGCCTTGCCGTCGGCGATCACATAGACCACCTTGCCGGCCGGGCGCAGCACCACGCTCTGCTCGGGCACCACCACCGCGGCGGGCTTCTTGCCAGTGACGATGGCGGCGTTGACGGTGCCGCCGGAGAGCATCGAGCCGTCGTTGTCGAGGCGCACCTGCACGTCGATGGCGCGGGACAGGTCGTTGATGGTGGGCTTCACGTCCTCCACCACGCCGGTGAGCACCTTGCCCGGCTGGTGGGGCAGCCCGAGGCGCACCGTCTGGCCGGGGCGGATGCGCCCGGCGGCGGATTCGGGGAAGGGCAGGTGGGCGCGCAGCACCCGGTTGGAGACCAGCTTGAACAGCGGGTCGCCCACCTTCACGTAGTCGCCCGGCGAGACGATCTGGGTTTCGATGATGCCATCCACCGGCGCCACCACCTTGGTGCGGGCGAGGTTGCTGCGGCTGCTGCCGCTTCTGGCGCGGGCGGTGGCCAGCTGGGCGCGCAGGGCGTCGCGCTGGGCGAGGGCGTCGTCGGCGCCGTTGCGCGAGATGAAGCCCTTGGCGACGAGGTTCTGCTGGCGCTCGGCGAAGCGCTCGGCCTGGGCCACCAGGGATTCGAGGCGATTGATCTCGGCGGCGTCGGTCTGGCCCTGGATCTGGAAGTCGGTGGGGTCGAGCTCGGCGAGGCGCTGGCCCTGCTTCACGTGATCGCCGCTGTGGGCGATCACCGCGGTGACGCGCCCGGCCACTTCGGCGCCGATCTTCGGGTCGATCAGCGCTTCGAGGGTGCCGAGGGTGTTCTCGGTCACGTCCAGCGCGACGCTGGCGGCCTTGAAGGCGGTGACCGGGGTGGCCGGCGGGCCGGACGGCTTGCTGGCCGCCGGCGCCGGCTTGTCGCCACAGCCGGCGAGTCCGAAGGCAAGGAGCAGGGCGATGCAGGTAACTGAACGCATGGTCGGTGACGTCGGACTGGCGGGCGTGGGCGGTATCAAGGCAGCGGGCGTTCGCCCTTCAGGAGGTGCTCGAGGGTTTCCCGCTCGCGGATGACGTGGACCTCGCTGCCATCCACCAGCACCTCGGCGGCGCGCGGGCGGGTGTTGTAGTTGGAGCTCATGGTCATGCCGTAGGCGCCGGCGGAGAGGATCGCCAGCAGGTCGCCGGTGTCCACCGCCAGGTCGCGGTCGTGGCCGAGGAAGTCGCCGCTCTCGCAGATCGGGCCGACCACTTCGTAGCGGGTGGCAGGCACGTTGCGCGGGGCGACGGCGACGATCTCGTGGTAAGCGTCGTACAGCGCCGGGCGGGCGAGGTCGTTCATCGCTGCGTCGATGATCGCGAAGTTCTTCTCGACGCCGGGCTTGAGGTATTCGATGCGTGTGAGCAGCAGGCCGGCGTTGCCCACCAGCGAGCGGCCCGGCTCGAAGCACAGGGCCTCGTCGCGGCCTTCGAAGCGCGCCAGCAGCGGGGCGAGGTATTCGGTGGGGGTGGGCGGCTCTTCGTCGCGGTAGCGGATGCCGAGGCCACCGCCCAGGTCGATGTGGTCGAGCTTGATGCCTTCGGAGGCGAGCTGATCCACGAGGCCGAGGATCTTGTCGGCTGCTTCGGCCATCGGGGCCGGATCGAGGAGCTGGGAGCCGATGTGGCAGTCGATGCCGCTGATCTCGATGTTCGGCAGCTTGCTGGCCTTGCGGTACAGGTCGAGGGCCTCGGTGAAGGCGACGCCGAACTTGTTGCTGCGCAGGCCGGTCGAGATGTAGGGGTGGGTGTTGGGATTGACGTCCGGATTCACGCGGAAGGCGATCGGCGCGCGCTTGCCCATGCTGGCCGCGACTTCATTCAGGCGGTCGAGCTCGGCGGCGGATTCGACGTTGAAGCAGCCTATGCCGGATTCGAGCGCGTAGCGCATCTCGTCGCGGGTCTTGCCGACGCCCGAGAAGATCACCTTGCCGGCGTCGCCGCCAGCGGCCAGCACACGGGCGAGCTCGCCGCCCGAGACGATGTCGAAGCCCGCGCCCAGCCTGGCAAAAACCGACAGGATGCCGAGGCTGGAGTTGGCCTTGACCGCGTAGCACACCAGCGACTTGCGCAGGCCGAGGGCCTGCTGGTAGGCGTTGAAGGCGGCGGTGAGGGCGGCGCGGGAGTAGACGTAGGTCGGGGTGCCGAACTGGGCGGCGATGTCTGCGAGGGCGACCCCTTCGAGGGTCAGTCCGGCGGGGCCGGCGGTGAGCGTCGGCACGGGCAGGGCGAGCGTCATTGGGCAGAGTCCTGGGAGGCGGGTTTGTTATGATCGGCGCCCGGCGCCGGCGTGGCTGCCGGGGCGGGAGTCGGCATTGAATTGGGCTTGGGTGCGGGTTTGGCGGCCGGCTTCGGGGGCTGCGGGATGAACAGCGGCCCCTTGATGCCGCATCCGCCCAGCACGATCAGGCCGCAGGTCGCGGCGGCAATGGCGATGTTTCGCATGGATTCCGCGCAAAAACGGGAATGTTAACAGATCAACGGAGACGGCGATGAACGAAGCAGATTTCAACGCACTGGCAGATGCCGAACTGGCCCGCCTGGAAGGGCTGCTGGACAAGTGCGACCTGGATTTCGATTACGAACTGAAGCCCGGCGGGATCGTCGAGCTGGAGTTCGAGAACGGCACCAAGATCATCGTCAATCGCCACACGGCGGCGCGGGAGATCTGGCTGGCGGCGAAGTCCGGCGGTTTCCACTTCCGGCCGGATGGCGGGCGCTGGCTGGGGACGCGGGACGGGGCGGATTTTTACGCGGTGCTGTCCCGCTGCATGACGGAACAGGCCGGCGAGCCGGTCAGCCTGGCGGGCTGACCGGGCTTCACGCGATCTACTCGGCCGGCGCCGCGGCGGCGGTCGGCGGAGGCGCTGCTGCCGGCGCCTGGGCCGCCGGCGCGGGGGCTTCGTCGGCGGGGGGCGAGTTGGCCGGTTCGTGGGGTACGTCGGGCGGCGCGGCGGGCAGGTTTTCCTTGTAGATCATCTCTTCCGTGGTGCTGCCAGACGGCTGCACGCGGATCAGGCCGGCGGGGGCGGTCGGGTAGGTTTCCGGCACGCCGTCGAGGGCCTTCCTCATGTAGTTGATCCACATGGGCAGGGCGGCGGCGCCGCCGGTCTCGCCGCTGCCGAGCTTCTTCGGCTGGTCGAAGCCGATCCACGCTACGGCCACCACGGTGGGCTGGTAGCCGCAGAACCAGGCGTCCACGTATTCGTTGGTGGTGCCGGTCTTGCCGGCCAGGTCGCCCCGCTTGAGCACCAGCGCCTTGGTGGCGGTGCCGCGGCGGACGACATCCTTCATCACCGAATCCATCAGGTAGGCGTTGCGCTCGTCGATGGCGCGCTCGGCGGTCTCGCCGGCCACCGGCGGATCGACGCGGGCGAGCACGTTGCCGGCCTCGTCGCGGATCTCCTTTACCAGATAGGGCTCGATGCGGTATCCGCCGTTGGCGAACACCGAGTAGCCGCGCAGCATCTGCCAGGGCGTGACGGAGCCGGCGCCCAGGGCCATGGTGAGGTAGGGCGGGTGGCGGTCGGCGTCAAAGCCGAACTTGGTGATGTAGTCCTGGGCGTAGCGGGTGCCGACCGACTTGAGCAGGCGGATCGACACCATGTTCTTGGAGCGGGCCAGCGCGGTGCGGATGGTGATCGGGCCGTCGTAGCGGCCGTCGTAGTTCTTCGGTTCCCACGCCTGGCTGCCGGTCTCGCCGGCCGGGAAGGACAGCGGCGAGTCATCCACCACGCTGTTGGGCCCGTAGCCCTTCTCGAAGGCCGCCGAGTAGATGAAGGGCTTGAAGCTGGAGCCGGGCTGGCGCCACGCCTGGGTGACGTGATTGAACTTGTTGCGATTGAAGTCGAAACCGCCGGCAAGGGCGCGGATTGCGCCGGTTCGCGGGTCGGCCGCGGCGAGCGCGCCTTCGACTTCGGGCAGCTGGGTGATCTCCCAGTGGTTGTCGATTCGCGTGATGCGGATCACGGCGCCGGGGCGGATACGCTTGTTGGGCGGCGCCTTGTCGCCGAGCATGGCGGATGCAAAGCGTGCGCCTTCGCCGCTGATCTTGATGGATTCGCCATACCGGTAGGCCGTGACGGCGCCGCCACCCACCTTGGTGACGATGGCGGCCAGCATGTCGTCGTAGTCGGGGGTTTCGGCGAGGAGTTCGTCCAGCGTCTCGGTCTGCTCGGCGTTCATGCGGGCCGGGTCGACGTAGGCTTCGGCGCCCCGGTAGCCGTGGCGGCGGTCGTAATCCATGATCCCGCGCCGAAGGGCGTGGTAGGCAGCATCCTGCTCGGCCTTGGTGATCGTGGTGATGACCTTGATGCCGCGGGTGTAGGCCTCCTCGCGGTACTGCTCGAAGGCGATCTGGCGGGCCATCTCGGCGACGTAGTCGGCGCTGCCGCCGAAATCCAGGTTGCCAGCCGTGTTGTTGCCGCTCGCCACCTTCAGTGGCGCGTCGATGGCCTGCTGTTGCTCGTCTGCAGTGATGAAGCCGAGCTCGGTCATCCGGCGCAGCACATACTGCTGGCGCAAGGCAGCGCGCTTGGGATTGACGATCGGGTTGTAGGCCGACGGCGCCTTGGGCAGGCCGGCGAGCATCGCGGCCTCGGCGATGGTGAGGTCGCGCAGCGGCTTGCCGAAGTAGGTCTGGGACGCCACCGCGAAACCATAGGCGCGGCGGCCGAGGAAGATCTGGTTGATGTAGACCTCGAGGATCTGATCCTTGCTGAGGTTCTGCTCGATCTTGAAGGCCAGGAGGATCTCATAGAGCTTGCGGGAGATCGTCTTCTCGCGGGTGAGGAAGAAGTTGCGCGCCACCTGCATGGTGATCGTCGATGCGCCCTGGCGCTTGCCGCCGGTGGCGAGGTTGGCGCCCGCGGCGCGCAGGATGCCGAGGAAGTCGACGCCCGAGTGCTGGTAGAAGCGGTCGTCCTCGGCGGCAAGGATGGCGTGCTTGAGGACCGGGGGCACATCCTGGATGTGCACCACGGCGCGGCGCTCCTCGCCGTACTCGCCGATCAGCGCGCCGTCCGCGGTGTAGACGCGCAGCGGGATCTTGGGATGGTAGTCGGTCAGGGCTTCCAGTGATGGCAGCGTGGGCCACGCAAAGGCGACGGCGATCGCAACGATTGCGAGGCCGACCGCGACGAGGCCGAGCAGGGCGGCAAGAGCGTAGAGAACCCAACGCATGGCGGAAAGAAGGTGCAAGTAAAGTGCGGCATTATACGAGTACGCACTGCTGCTCGCCCGTTCGGGCGCTGGCAGTGTTTTACAGGGTGTTGCTTTACACCTGTCATGGTTGTTGCTAGGATTTCATGTAGATTGTTGTTATTGCGCCTAACATAAAGAATTTTCAGGATTTTTTGTGATCGACCTATCCTTTCTCAGCCCCAGGACACGGCCCCTGATCGGCGTCGACATTTCGTCGTCGTCGGTCAAGATGGTCGAGTTGTCGGCTGTCTCCGGGGGCGGGTACCGGGTCGAGCGCTATGCGATCGAAGCCCTTCCCCGTGAAGCCGTGTCCGATGGCAATGTGGCCAACCTCGACGCCGTCGCCGAAGCGATCCGGCGTGGCTGGCGCCGTCTCGGCACGACCACCAAGTTCGTCGCCCTGGCCTTGCCCGCCTCGGCGGTCATCACCAAGAAGATCATCCTTCCCGCGGGGCTCCGTGATCAGGAGCTGGAGGTCCAGGTCGAATCCGAGGCCAATCAGTACATCCCGTTCGCCCTCGACGAGGTGAATCTCGACTTCCAGGTCATCGGACCGGCGTCGTCCAGTGCCGAGGAGGACGAAGTGCTGATCGCCGCGTCGCGCAAGGAGAAGGTCGAAGACCGGGTGGCCGCCGCTGAAGCCGCCGGCCTCAAGGCGCTGGTGATGGACGTCGAGTCCTACGCCGCCCTGTCGGCCTTCGAGCTCGTCCAGGCCCAGCTTCCCGGCCAGGGCGAAGACAAGATCATTGCCCTCGTCGATGCCGGCGCCAACGTGATGAACGTGTCGGTGCTGCGTAACGGCGTCCAGATCTACGCGCGGGAGCAGGCCTTCGGCGGCTTCCTGCTCACCCAGGACATCATGCGCCACTTCGGGATGTCCCTCGAAGAGGCCGAAAGCACCAAGCGCACCGGCTCCCTGCCCGAGAGCTACGAGCCCGAGCTGCTGCGGCCCTTCATGGATGCCCTGGCGCTGGAGGTCTCCCGGGCACTGCAGTTCTTCTTCACCTCGACCCAGTTCAATCAGGTGGATCACATCGTGCTGGCTGGCGGTTGCGCGGTCATTCCGGGCCTCGCCGACACCGTCGCGGGCCGGACCCAGGTCGAGACCCAGGTCGCCAATCCCTTTGCGAACATGAGCCTGAGTTCCAAGATTCGCCCCAAAAATCTGGCGGCCGACGCCCCCGCCCTGCTCGTGGCCTGCGGACTGGCGCTGCGGAGGTTTGATTCGTGATTCGCATCAACCTGCTCCCTCACCGGGAGGAAAAACGGAAGGCCCGACGTCAGCAGTTCTGGCTGTTTGCTGCGGTCGCGGCGCTGTCTGGCGTGGCGGTGTGGTTTGTCGGTCACACGATCATCGCCGGCTATGTGGACGGTCAGGAAGCCAAGAATGTCTTCCTCAAGGAAAGCATCGTCGAACTCGACAAGGAAATCGCCGAGATCAAGGGTTTGCGCGAGCAGGCCGAGGCGCTGCTGTCGCGCAAGCAGGTGATCGAATCCCTGCAGACCAACCGCACCGAAATCGTCCAGATCTTCAACGAACTCGCCAATCAGATGCCTGAGGGCGTCTATCTCAAGGGGCTCAAGCAGAGCGGCTCGCGGATCAATCTGACGGGCTACGCCCAGTCCAACGCGCGGGTCTCGAACCTGATGCGCAACCTGGAGGCATCGCCCAATCTTGAGCGTGCCGATCTCGTCGAGGTGAAGGCCGCCACCCTGAACAACCGCCGCGTGAGCGAATTCAGCCTCAATTTCACCATCGAGCGCCCAAAGACTGAAGAGCCGGCCGGCAAGCTGAAGGGAAAAACGCCCGTGATCGCAGGGGGTAAGCCGTAATGGGTCTCAGGGTGTCAATGGAGCAGATCCGGGGGCGGGATTACCAGAGCCTGGTGCGTGATTTCAAGGGGCTGGACCCCAACGATCCCGGTCAGTGGCCGCTGTTGCCGCGGGTGACCTTCCTCATCGCGATCTTCTTCGCCATCGTCGTGGGTGGCTGGTGGCTCGACTGGAGCGACCAGTTGTCACAGCTCGACACCAAGCGCGAGGAAGAAACCCGCCTCAAGCAGGAATGGAAGGAAAAGAAGGAGCAGGCCGTCAACCTGCCCGAGTACAAGCGCCAGCTGAGCGAGATTGACCGCCAGTTCGGCGCACTGCTCAAGCAACTGCCCAATCGCTCCGAGATGGAAGCGCTGCTCGCCGACATCAACCAGGCGGGCCTTGGTCGCGGCTTGCAGTTCGAGCTGTTCAAGCCGGGCTCGGAAGTCATGAAGGATTTCTACGCCGAGCTGCCCATTGCGGTGCGCGTCATCGGCGGCTACCACGATCTCGGCGAGTTCGTGAGCGACGTGGCACAGATGCCGCGGATCGTCACCCTCAACGACATCGCCATCGAGACGCAGAAGGATGGCGCGCTCAAGTTCGATGCGACGGCCGTGACCTACCGTTACCTCGACGACGACGAAGTGGCCAAGCTGCGCAAGGAAAAGGCCAAGGAAAAGGCGGCTAAATGAAGAGCGTCCGATTGACCGCGCTGCTGCCGCTGGCTGCGGTGCTTCTGTTGTCCGGCTGCGGGGACGAGCAGGATGACCTGCGCAGCTGGATGGAAGAGAACTCCAAGGGGCTCAAGCCCAACCTCAAGCCGCTTCCGCCGATCCAGCAGGTCGTGCCGGTGAATTACCAGGGCGCGAGCAAGATCGATCCGTTCCGGGTCGCAAAACTCGAGCCCGACAAGAAAGGGGGGCAGTTTGCTCCCGATGCCAATCGCCGGCGCGAGCCGCTTGAGGCCTATCCCCTTGAATCGCTGAAGATGGTCGGCGTGTTGATGAAGCGTGGGCAATCCCACGCCATCATCGTCGCCGACAAGACGCTGCACCAGGTCAAGGTTGGCAACTACCTCGGACAGAACTACGGGCAGATCACCGCCATCACGGAGACGGAGGTCACATTGAAGGAACTCGTCGAAGATGCGAGCGGTGAGTGGACGGAACGCATCAGCACGCTGCAATTGCAAGAGCAGGCGCCTCAGGAGTCGAAGAAATGAAAACGGGACGTTGTGGCGTCAAGCTTGGCGCGTGGGTTATTGCAGCATGTTTCGGGGGGCTGACCCCGCTGGCGCCAGCCCTGGCGCAGACGCCGCCGGGGGCTGAAGTTCGGGCGAACAATCGCATCGAGAACATCGTCGCTGCAGATCAGGGCGGCAACGTCATGCTCAAGCTCACCATGGCCCAGCCCCTGGCGGCGGTGCCGGCGAGCTTCAGCGTCGCCAATCCGGCGCGGGTGGCCTTCGATTTCCCCGACACGGCCAACGGCCTCGGGCGCAACAGCCAGGCGCTCAATGCCGGCGACCTGCGCAGCGTCAATATCGTCCAGGTGGGCGACCGCACGCGGCTCGTCCTCAACCTGACCCGCGTCTCGCCCTACGATGTCCGCATCGATGGCAAGGACGTGCTGATCACCCTCTCGTCGGCCCAGATGAAGGAAGCCACCGGCGTGGGCGCAGCCCAGGCGTCGCAGTTTGCCGCGCCGTCGTCGATGGCCATGGGTGAACGTCATGCAATCCGTGACATCAACTTCCGTCGCGGCAAGGAAGGTGAAGGCCGGCTGGTGGTCGATCTGTCCGACCCCAACGCCGGGATCGACATCCGCCAGCAGGGCACCAGCCTGATCGTCGACTTCCTGAAGACTGACGTGCCCGAGCAACTGCGTCGCAAGCTTGACGTGATGGATTTCGGCACGCCGGTGTCTACCGTGCTGACCCAGGCGCAGGGCGGAAACGTGCGCATGACCGTCACCCCCAAGGGCCTGTGGGAGCACAATGCCTATCAGAGCGACAGCCAGTTCGTGCTTGAGGTGAAGCCGGTCCGCGAAGACCCGAACAAGCTCACCCAGGGTTCCGCCAAGGGCCGCTTCGGGGGTGAGAAGCTGTCGCTGAACTTCCAGAACATCGACGTACGTTCGGTGCTGCAGGTCATCGCCGACTTCACCAACTTCAACATCATCACCAGCGACTCGGTGCAGGGCAACCTCACCCTGCGCCTCAAGGACGTGCCGTGGGATCAGGCGCTGGACATCATCCTCCAGGCCCGTGGCCTCGACATGCGCAAGAACGGCAACGTGATCTGGATCGCGCCGCGGGATGAACTCGCTGCCCGCGAGAAGCTCGATCTCGAAGCCAAGGCCCAGATCGGTGATCTCGAGCCCCTGCGCACCGAGAGCTTCCAGATCAACTATCACAAGGCCAAGTCGGTCGCCGAGTTCCTCAAGAGCAAGGACCAGACGGTGCTGTCCAAGCGCGGCAGCGTGGTGCCCGACGAGCGCAGCAACAAGATCTTCGTGAATGACATCCCGTCGCGCCTCGAGGAGATGCGCCGCCTGATCGCCGAGATCGACGTGGAAGTACGCCAGGTGCTGATCGAAGCGCAGATCGTCGAAGCCACCGACACCTTCTCGCGCAACCTGGGTGTCCGCCTTGGCTTTGGCGGCAAGACCGGCGGCCTGCTGGGCACCACCACCGGCGGCGTGCAGGTCTATCGCAACACCTTCGGGTCCGGCAATCTGTCGAGCACCGGCTACCAGGCCGGCCAGATCGTCACGATGCCGAACTTCAACGACTCCCTCGGCGTCAATCTGCCGGCCTCGACGATCAACAACAAGCAGGCCGGTGCGTTCTCTCTGGCGCTGTGGAACAGCGCTGCCACGCGCTACATCGATCTCGAAGTCTCGGCTCTCGAAGCCGACGGTCGCGGCAAGGTGGTGTCCCGTCCGCGCGTCATGACCGCCGACAAGGCCGAGGCGATCATCGAGCAGGGTACCGAAATCCCGTACAACTCGGCCACCAGCTCCGGCGCCACCAGCGTGTCGTTCCGTAAGGCCAACCTGGCGCTCAAGGTCAAGCCGCAGGTTACGCCGGATGGCAAGATCATGATGACGCTTGAGGTGAACAAGGATTCGCCCAACTATAATGTGGCGCTGACCTCGGGTGTCCCGATCGACACCAAGCACGTCAAGACCGAAGTTGTCGTTGAGAACGGCGGTACGATCGTCATCGGTGGCATCTACACCCAGGATGTCTCCAACGCGACGACCAAGATCCCCCTCCTTGGCGATCTGCCCGTGCTCGGTTATCTCTTCCGCAGCAATGAGCGCAAGGACAACAAGACCGAACTGCTTGTCTTCATCACGCCACGTATCATCAACGACCAGCTTGGTCTGCGTTGAACCTGATTTGAATGGAAAAACCTATGCGTAATCTGAGAACTGCCGGCTGGATGTCCCGGAGCCGGATTGCGGTGGCACTGGCCGCCGCGCTGGCCTTGGCCGGGTGCGGCGGTGGTGGTGGCGGGAGCAGCTCGAACAATTGCCTGCCCTTCCAGACGTCCACCGAATGCGCCACCAGTGGCGGCGGCA
This sequence comes from Zoogloea sp., assembly GCA_023150095.1. GTDB lineage: Bacteria > Pseudomonadota > Gammaproteobacteria > Burkholderiales > Rhodocyclaceae > Zoogloea. The sequence goes on from JAKLLO010000009.1 coordinate 44,455, forward strand.
CGACCACCACCCAGACGGCGACCCAGCTGTCGCTGTCGGTCGATACGCCGACGATCCAGACCAACGGCAGTTCAACCGTCACCCTGTCGGCCACGCTGAAGGACGAAAAGAACGCCGTGGTGCCCGGTGCAACGGTGACCTTCACCGCGGATTCCGGGACGATCTCCGCCTCGACGGCAACGACCAATGCCAGTGGTGTCGCATCGATCACCTTCAACTCCAACGACGACAAGACCAACCGCACGGTCAATTTCACGGCGACCTCTGGCTCTCTGAGCAAGGCGACGTCAGTGGTGGTGCAGGGCACGCGGATTGGTTTTGGGGGTGATACGTCCGCTGTCGCTGGTAAGGTGGTATCAATGTCGGTTGTTTTGCTTGATGGTGCAGGTAAAGCAATTGCAAATCAGAGCATCAGCGTACGTTCAAAGCTTGGTAACCGAGTGCCGGCCGCCGTTACCACGGACGTGAACGGCCAAGCGACAGTAACGTTTACTCCCGATGTTGCGGGTACCGACACGATCACTGCATCTGCTCTCGGAGCTCAGCTATCCCAGGATTTAGTCGTGTCTGCGGTGAACTACTCTTTTGTTTCTCCTGCGGTAGACTCCACAACCAACGTGAACGTATGCACCCCCGTAACTGTGCGGCTTGCTGGCGCAACGGCTACGCACGCTAAGTTCACGGTTTCTCGAGGGCAGGTATATTCGGACAGTAGCTGCAGTAGCAGCGCCACTCCGCAACTGATTCCGTTTATTGGTTCAACGGCAACTGCATATGTGATGTCACCTGGTGCCGGTGCTGCGACGGTGTATGCAGAGTTGTACGGTAGTTCATCAGCTGCGCAAGCTAATTTGCCAATCAAGTTTATCGCGACGATAGCCAATAGTATTATTGTGCAAGGCGATCCCACAGTCGTTATCGTAAATGGTTCATCCAGTATTACGGCCATCGTAAAGGATTCGAGTGGCAATCCTGTTTCCGGTCAAACGGTAGTGTTTTCAGTGCCAAATGGTGGCGGTGTTCCTGAGCCCACCACCGCGGTCACCAATGATTCTGGCGCAGCATCCACTACGTTCAAGGCTGACGCATCTATCAGTGGTAAGGATTCCGTTCAAATCAAGGCTTCAGTAGCTGGCATTGCGCCAGCAGTTGCGACGTTGACTGTAGCTGGGCAGGCAGTGAATATTGCAATCGGAACAGACAATCAGGTCGGGATCGTCGACTCTGCTCCGATGTTCCGCAAGGTTTGGGCGGTGCTTGTGTCGGATCCTGCGAGCGGACCGATCAAGAATCAAGTTGTCACTGTCTCCCTTCGGGGGGTCGCGTTCCATCGGGGTTACTACTCGATCGCTACAGGCGAGACGAAGTGGTCTCAGCAGATTACGACCGAGACCCTTTATCCTGGGATATGCTTGGCTGAAGATGCCAATAATAACGGTACTGTCGAGACCGGCGAATTGGGCGATCGTAACGGAAATGGTGTGCTTGAGCCGAATGGTGCGGCGATCGTGCGTGCGCCAACATCCTCTGGTGGCTTGAGTGCCACCGTTACAACAGATGCAACGGGAACGGCAACTTTTTACGTTGAGTATCTGCGAGCTTATGCTTCCTGGGTGTTGGTGGAGTTGAAGGCAACGGCATCTGTGGCTGGCAAGAACAGTTCTGCATCCAGAACTTTCTTTTTGCCGATTCCTGCGTCAGAGGTGTTGGATAAGGATGTTGAACCATCTTTCAGGTGGTCCCCTTTTGGTCAAAATCCTAGTTGCTTGTCGTACTGATACGCTCTTAAGGTAGTTTTATCAAAAAGGCTGGCCCAACCCGGGCCAGCTTTTTGCTGTCCACTCACACCCGTTATGTCCGTACTGAATCCTGAAAAAGCGCGCTGCATCGTTCTTGTCGGAATGCCGGGTTCGGGGAAGACCACGGTGGGTCGGGAGCTTGCCAAACGCCTTGGTCGCCGTTTCGTCGATTGCGATCACGAACTCGAAGCCCGGACCGGGGTCAAGATTCCCACGATCTTCGAGATTGAGGGTGAGGACGGGTTTAGGCGTCGCGAGACTCAGACGCTCGAAGCCCTTACTGAAGAGACCGATCTGGTGCTGGCCACTGGCGGCGGTGCGGTGACGCGGGCTGAGAACCGGACCCTGCTGGCCGACCGGGGGGTCGTGATCTATCTCAACGTCACTCCTCACGTATTGTGGGAGCGCACCCGCCACGACCGCACCCGGCCGTTGCTCCAGGTGCCTGATCCCAAGGGGCGGCTGCAGGAGCTCTACGTCGCTCGTGATCCGCTCTATCGGGAGGTGGCCCACATCATCGTCGAGGGCGGGCGTGGCACGCCTCACGCGATGGTGCGGACGATTGAAAAGGAACTGCAGGCCCTATGCGCACTTTGAACGTCGAACTCGCCGAACGCGGCTACCCCATCCGGATCGGCGCGAATCTGCTGGAACAGCCCGGGCTCATCAAGCCCTACGTCAAGACGCGGCGCGTGGCTGTGATCACCAACGACGTGGTCGGCCCGCTGTATCTCGATGCGTTTGTCGCCGGGCTGGAGGCTGAAGGCCTCACCGTCACCCGCATCGTGCTGCCCGACGGCGAAGCTCACAAGGACTGGCCGACCCTCAACCTGATCTTCGACGGCCTGCTGGCGGCGCGCTGTGACCGCGGCACCACGCTGATTGCCCTCGGCGGTGGAGTGGTGGGCGACATGGTCGGGTTTGCGGCCGCCACCTACCAGCGCGGGGTGCCCTTCATCCAGGTGCCCACCACGTTGCTGTCCCAGGTGGATTCGTCGGTCGGCGGGAAGACGGCGATCAATCATCCTCTTGGCAAGAACATGATCGGCGCGTTCTATCAGCCCCGGCTGGTGATCGCCGACACCGCCGCCCTCAACACCCTGCCGGATCGCGAGCTGAAAGCCGGGCTGGCGGAGGTCATCAAATATGGCCTGATCCGCGACCTGCCTTTCCTCGACTGGATCGAGGCCAATCTCGAACGCCTGCTGGCACGAGATCAGGATGCCCTGGCCGAAGCGGTCGAGCGTTCCTGTCGCAACAAGGCCGAGGTCGTGGTGGCCGACGAGACCGAGCAGGGCGAGCGTGCCACGCTCAATCTGGGCCACACCTTCGGCCACGCCATCGAAACCGGCCTCGGCTACGGCGAATGGCTGCACGGCGAGGCCGTGGCGGCGGGCGCGGTGATGGCGGCCGATCTGTCGCGACGCCTCGGCTGGCTCTCCGATGCCGATGTGGAGCGCGTCCGCTCCATCCACGTGCGGGCTGGACTTCCGGTCAAGGGCGCGCCGCTGGGCGCCGATCGTTACCTCGAGCTGATGGCCCACGACAAGAAAGTCTCCGACGGCACGCTGCGCCTCGTGCTGCTCAAGCAGATCGGCAAGGCGGTGATCACCGCCGAAGCGCCGGTCGATGCAATCCGAGCCACCATCGAGGCCTGCTGCTGAAGCGCCGGGCCGGGAAACCATGACCGATCTCGCGCCCTACGCCGTCACCGAAGCCAACTCCCGCGGGCGCCAGCTGCCCGAGCCGGCGCCTCTCGCCCGGGGTGAGTTCCAGCGCGACCGCGACCGCATCGTCCACTGCACGGCCTTCCGGCGGCTCGAATATAAAACCCAGGTCTTCGTGAATCACGAAGGCGACCTGTTCCGCACCCGCCTCACCCACAGCATCGAGGTCGCCCAGATCACCCGCTCGATCGCCCGGGCGCTGCACCTCAACGAGGATCTCGCCGAGGCGGTCGCCCTGTCCCACGATCTCGGCCACACCCCCTTCGGCCACGCCGGCCAGGAGGCGCTCAACGGTTGCATGAAGGATTTCGGCGGCTTCGAGCACAACCTCCAGTCCCTGCGCACAGTCGATCTGCTCGAAGAGAGCTACGCCGAATTCAACGGCCTCAACCTGCTCCACGAAACGCGGGAAGGCATCCTCAAGCACTGTTCGCCCAAGAACGCCGAACTGCTCGGCGACATCGGCCGGCGTTTTCTCGAAGGCCGCCAGCCGTCCCTCGAGGCCCAGCTCGCCAACCTCGCCGACGAGATCGCCTACAACAACCACGACGTGGACGACGGCCTGCGCTCGGGCCTCATCAGCCTCGAGCAGCTTGATGCGGTGCCGATCTTCGCCCGCAACCGGCGCACTGTCGAAGTGGCCTACCCCGGTCTGGCCGGTCGCCGCCTGATTCACGAGACCATCCGGCGGATGATCAACATGATGGCGGTCGATCTCATCGATCAGACCCGCGACAACATCCTGGCAGCTGGTGTGGCCAGCCTCGAGGACGTTCGTCGCGCGCCGCGTCTGGTGGCCTACAGCACCGACCTGCTGCCCGAGCTGCGGATTCTCAAGACCTTCCTCCGCGACAATCTCTACCACCACTACCAGGTGCTGCGCATGACCGACAAGGCCCGGCGCATCATCCAGGATCTCTTCGGCGCCTTCATGAACGACCCGCGCCTGCTGCCGCCCCAGTACCAGCAGATGGCCCGGAGCGACAAGCCGCGGGCCATCGCCGATTACATCGCCGGCATGACCGACCGCTATGCCATGAAGGAACATCGCCGCCTGTTTGCCGTCGGCGAAATCTACTGAAGCCCCGCCGGTCTTGCGGCAGCGCAAAAAATCCTTGAAGGACGGGCACCTGCGGCGGTATATTCGACCCTCGCCCAATGTGTTTGAACGGTCTCCTCGTCGGGATCTCGCGTAGCCGGCCGGCCATGCTTTGCCGGCTTTTTCACGGTTCGGACGGGGCGTTTTCCGCAGTTTGAAGGTCCGGCGTTACAGCAACGCGAACGCCGGTGTGTGTTGTGTCGAGGAAAAACAAGATGGATCTTCCCCTGGAGCAGGGTCTGTACGACCCCGCCAACGAACATGACGCCTGTGGTGTCGGCTTCATCGCACATATCAAGGGCAACAAGACTCACGACATCGTTCTGCAGGGTCTCGAAATCCTGAAGAACCTGGATCACCGGGGTGCCGTGGGTGCTGATCCGCTGCAAGGCGACGGCGCCGGCATCCTCATCCAGATTCCGGACACCCTGTTCCGCGAAGAGATGGCCAAGCAGGGCGTGACGCTGCCGCCCGCCGGCGACTACGGTGTCGGCATGGTCTTCCTGCCGAAGGAGCACGCCTCCCGCCTCGCCTGTGAGGAAGAGATCGAGCGCGCCACCCGCGCCGAAGGTCAGGTTGTCCTCGGCTGGCGCGATGTGCCGACCGATCCGGCGATGCCCATGTCGCCCACCGTCAAGGCCAAGGAGCCGGTGATCCGCCAGGTCTTCATCGGCCGCGGTCCCGACGTGATGGTCACCGACGCCCTCGAGCGCAAGCTGTACGTGATCCGTCGCCGTGCCGCCAACGCCATCGCCGCGCTCAAGCTCAAGCACTCCAAGGAGTTCTACACCCCGTCGATGTCCGCCCGGACCATCAACTACAAGGGTCTCCTCCTCGCCGACCAGGTCGGCCAGTACTACTTCGATCTGCAGGATCCGCGTTGCGTGTCCGCGCTGTCGCTCGTTCACCAGCGCTTCTCGACCAACACCTTCCCCACCTGGCATCTGGCCCACCCGTTCCGTTACATCGCCCACAACGGCGAAATCAACACGGTTCGCGGCAACTACAACTGGATGCGTGCCCGCGAAAAGGGCACCCACTCGCCGCTGCTGGGTGAAGACCTGCAGAAGCTGTGGCCGCTGATCTACCCGGGTCAGTCCGACTCCGCCGCCTTCGACAACGCCCTCGAACTGCTGGTGATGAGCGGCTACTCCCTGGCCCACGCGATGATGATGATGATTCCCGAAGCCTGGGAATCCCACACGCTGATGGACCAGAAGCGTCGCGCCTTCTACGAATACCACGCTGCCATGATGGAGCCGTGGGACGGCCCCGCCGCCGTGGCCTTCACCGACGGCCGCCAGATCGGCGCCACCCTCGACCGTAACGGCCTGCGCCCCGCCCGCTACCTCGTCACCGACGACGACTACGTGGTCATGGCGTCCGAATCCGGCGTGCTGCCGATCCCCGACGAGAAGATCGTCAAGAAGTGGCGTCTGCAGCCGGGCAAGATGTTCCTGATCGACATGGAACAGGGCCGCATCATCGACGACAAGGAACTCAAGGAGTCCCTCGCCGCCGCCAAGCCCTACCAGGAATGGCTGTCCCGCATCAACATCAAGCTCGATTCCTGTGCCGAGCCCGAAGCTGATGCCGCACCGACCTTCTCCGCTTCCCTGCTGGATCGTCAGCAGGCCTTCGGCTACACCCAGGAAGACATCAAGTTCATCCTCGAGCCGATGGCCAAGAGCGGTGAGGAAGCCGCCGGCTCGATGGGCAACGACAGCCCGCTGGCCGTCCTGTCCTCGCGCAACAAGCCGATCTACAACTACTTCCGTCAGTTGTTCGCCCAGGTGACCAACCCGCCGATCGACCCGATCCGCGAACAGCTGGTCATGTCGCTGGTGTCCTTCGTCGGCCCGCGTCCGAACCTGCTCGGCATCAACGAGATCAACCCGCCGTACCGCCTGGAGGTCACCCAGCCGGTGCTGACCTTCGCCGACATGGCGAAGCTGCGCGGCATCGCCGGCTACACTGGCAACAAGTTCCGCTCCGCCGAACTCGACATCTGCTACCCGCTCGCCTGGGGCAAGCAGGGCGTCGAGGCGCGTCTGGCCTCCCTGTGCGCCGAAGCCGAGAACGCGGTGCTCAACGGCTCCAACATCCTGATCGTCTCCGACCGCAAGGTCGACGCCGACAACGTCGCGATCCCGGCGCTGCTCGCCACCTCGGCGATCCACCAGCACCTGGTCACCCAGGGCCTGCGCACCCGCACCGGCCTGGTGGTCGAAACCGGCTCCGCCCGCGAGACCCACCACTTTGCCGTGCTGGCTGGCTACGGTGCCGAGGCAGTGCATCCCTACCTCGCCCTCGAAACCCTGGCCCAGATCGCCAAGGGCGACGCCGAACTCACCGAGAAGTACACCAAGCACTTCATCAAGGGTGTCGGCAAGGGCCTGATGAAGGTCATGTCCAAGATGGGCATCTCCACCTTCATGTCCTACACCGGCGCGCAGATCTTCGAAGCCATCGGCCTCCAGAAGTCGCTGGTCGAAAAGTACTTCACCGGCACCTCGTCGCAGGTTGAAGGCATCAGCGTGTTCGAGGTGATGGAAGAGGCGATCCGTCTGCACCAGCAGGCCTTCAGCGCCGACCCGGTGCTCGCCAACGCCCTCGACGCCGGCGGCGAATACGCCTTCCGTGTCCGCGGCGAAGAGCACATGTGGACCCCGGACGCCATCGCCAAGCTCCAGCACTCCACCCGCTCGGGCAAGTACGACACGTACAAGGAATACGCCAAGATCATCAACGATCAGAGCAAGCGCCACATGACCCTGCGCGGCCTGTTCGACCTCAAGCCCGCCGGTGCCCCGGTGCCGCTGGAAGAAGTCGAATCCGCCAAGGACATCGTCAAGCGTTTCGCCACTGGCGCGATGTCCCTCGGCTCGATCTCGACCGAAGCCCACACCACCCTCGCCGTGGCGATGAACCGCATCGGCGGCAAGTCGAACACCGGTGAAGGCGGCGAAGATCCGAAGCGCTTCTTCCCGATCGCCAAGGACACCACCCTGTCCGAAGTCATCGGTGCCAGCCGCGTCGAGCGCGACATCGAACTGAAAGCCGGCGACAGCCTGCGTTCGTCGATCAAGCAGGTGGCTTCCGGCCGCTTTGGCGTGACCACCGAGTACCTGGTCAACGCCGACCAGATCCAGATCAAGATGGCCCAGGGCGCCAAGCCCGGTGAAGGCGGTCAGCTGCCCGGCCACAAGGTGTCCGAATACATCGGCTTCCTGCGTCACTCGGTGCCGGGCGTCGGCCTGATCTCGCCCCCGCCGCACCACGACATCTACTCGATCGAAGATCTGGCCCAGCTGATCCACGACCTGAAGAACACCAACCCGATCGCCGACATCTCGGTGAAGCTGGTGTCCGAAGTGGGCGTCGGCACGGTTGCCGCCGGTGTCGCCAAGGCCAAGGCCGACCACGTCGTGATCGCCGGTCACGACGGTGGTACCGGTGCCTCGCCGCTGTCGTCGATCAAGTACGCCGGTTCGCCGTGGGAGCTCGGCCTTGCCGAAACCCAGCAGACCCTGGTGCTCAACCGCCTGCGCAGCCGCATCCGCGTGCAGGTGGACGGCCAGATCAAGACTGGTCGTGACGTGGTCATCGGCGCCCTGCTGGGTGCGGATGAGTTCGGCTTCGCCACCGCGCCGCTGGTCGTCGAAGGCTGCATCATGATGCGAAAGTGCCACCTGAACACCTGTCCGGTGGGAGTGGCCACGCAGGATCCGACCCTTCGCAAGCGCTTCTCCGGCCAGCCGGAGCACGTGGTGAACTACTTCTTCTTCGTTGCCGAAGAAGTCCGCGAGCTGATGGCCCAGCTGGGCATCCGCAAGTTCGACGACCTGATCGGCCGCGCCGATCTGCTCGACATGCGTGCCGGCATCGACCACTGGAAGGCCAGCGGCCTGGATTACAGCCGCATCTTCCACCTGCCGAACGTCCCCGCCGACGTGCCGCGCATCCACACCGAAACCCAGGACCACAACCTGGGCAAGGCGCTGGACAACCAGCTCATCGAGCTGGCCAAGCCGGCCCTCGAGAACGGCGAGAAGGTCAACATCGAACTGCCTGTGCGCAACATCAACCGCACCGTCGGCGCGATGCTGTCGGGCAAGTTTGCCGCCAAGTACGGTCACGCCGGCCTGCCGGACGACACCGTGCATATCAAGCTCAACGGCACTGCCGGCCAGAGCTTCGGCGCCTTCCTGTCCCGCGGCCTGACCCTCGAACTGGTGGGTGAAGGCAACGACTACGTCGGCAAGGGCCTCTCCGGTGGCCGCATCGTCGTCCGCCCGGCGGCCGGCTTCAAGTGCGACACCCCGTCCAACATCATCATCGGCAACACCGTGCTGTACGGTGCCACCGAAGGCGAAGCCTATTTCGCCGGCGTTGGCGGCGAGCGTTTTGCGGTGCGTAACTCCGGTGCGACCACGGTCGTCGAAGGCGTGGGCGACCACGGCTGCGAATACATGACCGGTGGCACCGTGGTGGTGCTCGGCATGACCGGCCGCAACTTCGCGGCGGGCATGTCCGGTGGCGTCGCCTACGTGTTCGACGAAGACGGCACTTTCGAATCCCGCTGCAACATGGCCCAGGTGGCCCTGGAGCCGGTCGAGGAAGAGTTCGCCGCCCGCAAGGGTTCCGAGGCCGGCGACGACCTGGAAGGCCACGGCCGCGTCGATGTGCGTCACCTGGGCATGGCCGACGAAGCCCTGCTCAAGATGCTGATCGAACGTCACGCCACCTACACCGGCAGCGAACGCGCCAAGGCCATCCTGGCCGACTGGGCAGCCTACCGCTGCAAGTTCGTCAAGGTGATGCCGCACGAATACCGTCGCGCGCTGGCCGAGATGGCCGCGCAACAACAGAAAGAACTGGAGGCCGCGTAACATGGGCAAGCCAACTGGGTTCCTCGAATTTGAGCGCCTCTCCGAGGCTTATGCGCCGGTCGAGCAACGTCTCAAGAACTACAAGGAATTCGTCGTCACCCTGACCGACGAAGAAGCGAGCAAGCAGGGCGCGCGCTGCATGGACTGCGGCATCCCGTTCTGCAACAACGGCTGTCCGGTTAACAACATCATTCCCGACTGGAATGATCTGGTTTACCGCGGCAACTGGAAGGAAGCGATCGAGGTCCTGCACTCGACCAACAACTTCCCGGACTTCACCGGCCGCATCTGTCCGGCGCCGTGTGAAGCCGCCTGCACGCTGAACATCAACACCGAAGCCGTGGGCATCAAGTCGATCGAGCACGCGATCATCGACAAGGCCTGGGAAAACGGCTGGGTCAAGCCGCAGCCGGCCGCCGTCAAGACCGGCAAGAAGGTCGCGGTCGTCGGTTCCGGCCCCGCCGGCCTGGCCGCTGCCCAGCAGCTGGCCCGCGTCGGCCACGACGTGATCGTGTTCGAGAAGAGCAGCCGCATCGGCGGTCTGCTCGGCTTCGGCATCCCTGACTTCAAGCTCGACAAGTCGGTCATCGACCGCCGCGTCGAGCAGATGCAGGCCGAAGGTGTGGTCTTCAAGACCAAGGTACTGGTGGGTGACAAGAA
>JAKLLO010000221.1 GCA_023150095.1 Zoogloea sp.
CTGGCCCTACGTGGAGAGCGGCCTCGGCCACTATCTGCTGCTGATGGGCGTGCTGGCGCCAGCACTGGCGGTGCTGGTGTGGCTGCTCTACCAGCAGGGCATCCAGCTGCTCGGCACCGACGGGGCCGAGGCCGTCGAAGCCCTGCGCCTGGCCTTCATCAAGGCCTACATGAGCCTCCTACTGGTGAGCGGGCTGGTGGTGTGGTGGCTGGTGCTCACCCACAAGAGCCGGCAGGTGGCGCAGGAGGAGTCCAACCGCCAGACCAGCCTTCTGATGCGCGAGATCGAATCCCACCGCCGCACCGACGAGCAGCTCCAACGGGCCAAGCAGGCGGCCGAGCTGGCCAACCAGGCCAAGAGCCGCTACATCACCGCCATCAGCCACGAGCTGCGCACGCCGCTCAACAGCATCCTCGGCTACGCCCAGATCCTCGACGGGGACGACGCGATCCCGCCCCATCGGCGGCAGGCCATCAACGTCATCCGGCGCAGCGGCGACCACCTGCTGTCGGTGATCGAGGGCACGCTGGACATCGCCCGCATCGAGGGCGGCAAGCTGGCGCTGGATGTGAAGCCGATCGATTTCAAGGATTTCCTCCAGCAGATCGTCGGCATGTTCGAGGTCCAGGCCCGCAACAAGGGCCTCAGCTTCCGCTTCGAGCCCATCGGCGAGATCCCGCCGGTGGTGCGCGCCGACGGCAAGCGGGTGCGCCAGATCCTCATCAACCTGCTGGGCAACGCGGTGAAGTTCACCGCCAAGGGCTCGATCTGCCTGCGCCTCACCTACCGCATGGAGATGGCGACTTTCGAGGTGGAGGACACCGGCCCAGGCATCTCCCAGGCCGAGATCGAGCGCATCTTCGATCCCTTCTCGCGCGGCACGTCCGCCCAGGGCGCGGGCGGCGCCGGGCTGGGCCTCACCATCAGCCGGATGTTCGCCGACGTGATGGGCGGCGAGCTCACCGTGAAGAGCGAGCAGGGCAAGGGCAGCACCTTCCGGGTGCGCCTCTTCCTGCCCCAGGTGCGCGGCGAGGTGGCGGCCCGCGAGCTGCCGCGCAACCGCGTGGGCTACCGGGGCGAGCGCCGGCGCATCCTGGTGGTGGATAACGAGCGGGTGGACCGGGAGTTCCTCATCACGTTGCTGGAGCCCCTGGGTTTTTCGCTGGCCCAGGCCGCCAACGGGCAGGAGTGCCTGCGCGTGCTGCCGCGCTTCAAGCCCGATCTGGTGTTCATGGATCTGGCGATGCCGGGCATGGACGGCTGGGAAGTCGTCCGGCGCATCCGGGCGGGCGAGGGCGGTGCCGAGATGGCCGCGGTGCCGGTGGCGATCATCTCGGCCAACGCCTACGAGCGCGGCCTGCATTCCGACGACAACGACCTAGGCATCGGCAGCAACGATTTCTTCCTCAAACCCGTGCAGGTGGCCGAGCTGCTCGACTGGACCGGCCGCCGGCTGGGCCTGGAGTGGCTCGAAACCCAGCAGCCCGAAGCCCCGCCGCCGCTGCCCGCCGACATGGCCTATCCGCCGGCGGATGTCATCGCCGGGCTCGCCGAGCAGGTGGAGATGGGCTACGTGAAGGGTATCCTGCGCCGCCTCGACGAGATCGAGGCCCTCGACGCCGCCTACGCGCCCTTCGTCGCCGAGCTGCGCGAGCTCACCCGCAACTTCCGCCTCGACGCCATTCCGCCCCTGCTGGACAAAGCCCGCCATGCCTGATTTCGACCGGCTCAATTCCGATCTCGTGCTGATCGTGGACGACATCCCCGAGAACCTCTCGCTGCTCCACGACGCCCTCGACGAGGCTGGCTACACGGTGCTCGTCGCCACCAACGGCGAATCGGCCCTGCAGCGTGCCCACAACAGCGTGCCCGACGTGATCCTCCTCGACGCGGTGATGCCCGGCATGGACGGCTTCGAGGTGGCGCGGCGGCTGAAGGCGGATTTCACCACCCAGCACATCCCCATCGTCTTCATGACCGGCCTCACCGAGACCGAGCACGTGGTGGCCGCCTTCGACGCCGGCGGTGCCGATTACGTCACCAAGCCGATCCGCCCCCAGGAGGTGCTGGCCCGCATCGCCGCCCACATGCAGAGCGCCCGCCTGATGCGCCAGGCCCGCAGCGCCCTCGACGCCTTCGGCCAGGCCACGCTGGCCGTGCAGCCCGAGAGCGGCCGGCTGGTGTGGCAGACGCCGCTGGCCCGCAAGCTGCTGGGCGAATACTTCGGCATCGACGACGACAACGCCCCCCAGGCCGTGCGCGCCTGGATCGCCGAATCCGCCAAGGCCCGCCGTGACGGCCACGCCTTTCCGCCGCTCACCATCAGCAACGGCACCAAGCGGCTGGTGTTCACGCTGCACGAGCGGGCCGGCGAGGACGAATGGCTGCTGGCCCTGCGGGAGGAATCCGACACCGCGGTGATCGAAGCCCTGCAGGCCGCCTTCCGCCTCACCACCCGCGAGGCCGAGGTGCTCTACTGGGTCATCAAGGGCAAGACCAGCCCGGACATCGGCGAGATTCTGGGCTCCAGCCCGCGCACGGTGAACAAGCACCTGGAACACGTCTTCGCCAAGCTCGGCGTCGAAAACCGCACCGCCGCCGCGTCGGTGGCGATGGCGCGGATCCGGATGGGCGGCGGCGAAGGCTAGGCGGGGCGCGGCTGAACCGCGGCATGATGTCACCTTCCGGCCTATTCGACGATCTTGTTCGAAGACCATAAAAAGACTATATTAAGATCTACTTATTCCCGGGGCACGGTCATGCGCTATTCATCTCAAGTCAAGCCGATCAGCTACCTCAAGGCTAACGCCGCCGAGGTCTTGACACAGCTTGCCGAACAGCGGGAACCCCTGGTCATCACCCAGAACGGTGAAGCCAAGGCGGTGCTGCAGGACGTCGCCTCGTTTGAAGAGACGCAGGAGACGCTGGCCCTGCTCAAGGTGCTGGCCTTGGGCACCCAGGAGGCGGCGGCGGGCAAGGTCAAGCCTGTCGCCGATGTCGTCGCTCGCTTGCGCGTCAAGCGGGCCCCGGCCTGATGGTGGGCACCCCTGCCCGGTTCGAGGTCCTGCTCACCGAAGGGGCTGAGCGCGACCTAGAGTTCATCCACGACTACATCGCCGAATTTGACTGCGTGGCCAACGCCAATTACGTGCTGGATGCACTGATGGACGCCGTGGAGTGCTTGTCGACCACCCCTGAGCGAGGCAGTCACCCGAAGGAATTGCTTGGCCTCGGCATCAAGGAATTCCGCCAGACCTTCTTCAAGCCCTACCGTGTGATCTACCGCGTCACGGCTCGCCAGGTCATCATCCATCTAATCGTCGACGGGCGCCGCGACATGCAATCGTTACTGGCCCGGCGTCTGCTGGGCGCATGAGCCGCGAATAGACCGCCAGAGCCCGACCCGGTGAATGGACAGTCGACAATTGAATGCCATATTCTGATCGCAGTTTGTCGTGATTTCTGACTTGGGAAAGCGCAATGGATCGGAAGGGCAATTTCGGGGGTGGAGTTTTCATCAGCTATCGGCGAACGCCGGCGCTAGCATATGCTGAAGAGCTGTTTGCGATGCTGGCGGAGCGTCTGGGGGAGCGGCGGGTCTTTTTCGACCAGATTGCCATTCCACCCGGGGCGGTGTTTCCGGATGAGATCAGATCGGCTTTGGAGTGCGCTCATTTGGTCCTAGTCGTCATTTCCCCCGGATGGGCGGAGGACTTCAAGAACCGGGAGCAGTCTCCTGAGGTGGATTGGGTGCGGCAGGAGCTTGCCATCACCCGAGCCCGCCGCGAGGGGGTAAATCCGCCAGAAGTCCGCATCAGGTTCGTGGGTGGGGCGTCGATGCCAAAGACTGCCGAGCTACCGGAAGAACTGCATTGGCTTACGGAGATCAACGCATACCCCTGCGAGGGCAGCGACTCGTCTTCCGATTCAGAATGGCTGGATAACATCAGCGCGGAGGTGCCTCGTGAGACGACGCCGCTGGATGGGAGATGCCTCAAACGGTTGGCGGGTGATTGCGCGAAGAGTGCTCTCGGGCGTCTTGGAAACTGGCCGAACGTGCCATCTTTGAACGCGCTTAAAGAAAAGTGGGTGCGGTCATTCAGCGTGCCTGGCGAGATCAAGTTGGCCGACGCGCTTGACCAACTGGAATCTTGCCTCGAGGACATCAACAAACATGATCGGCGGGTGCTTGAGAGTCTTTCACCTGTCACGCGAAGAGCCCTTAAAGAGGATTGCACCGCGATTGTCGAAGCGCTGCTCGGTCTTGGGGCGTGCCGGCTGGCTGCGCGACTCCCTGCTTTGGGTGACCACACGACGCCCATTTCGGCAAAGTGGCTCGCAACCCAGGTGTTTGCGGTTGCTCACAGCCAGGAAGGGCGCCAGGCCCAGTTATCGCGTGAGGCCGGTGTCCATGGCAACAGAAATAGGCTCAATCTGGAGCGTGTGCTGGATCAGGGGCCGTTCAACGCTGGAATCCTGGACGATGAGAGTTCGACGATCCTCGATCAACTGTGGCGGTGGGTTCGGGTGAATGATCGCGAACAGCCCAACTATCCGCCTAACCCCAAGCATCCCGGCGAAATTGAGGAGTTTGCCGAAGCGCTCAACGCATTGAGTCGCAAAGACGGCAAAGCTCGGGTGACAATCGGATTGGAGGGTGACAAGACCGCGGCTGCCAGCCACTTGCGTCGTTGGCTGGTCCGGATGAGGTTGGACGTTGACGTGCTGGTTCGCACAGGAGCGAGCGCAAAGGACTTGGGTCTTGACGAGTTGAACCTGATCGGCCCCTGCTGGCGCTGTATCAACCAGATCGAGAGTTTTGCAAATGACTGAGACTATCCCTGGCGGAGCGTCCGCTGAATCTTCCTTGCCCACTTATCGGCCCGGCAAACCCGTTTCGATCCCCTGCGACGGCACCTGGCCCAAATCGGTGCATGTCTTCGACGCGGACACCATCGCCGCCCTACACGCCGCCGAGATCACCGGCCGGCCGCTGCTGCTGCGGGGCGACCCAGGTACTGGCAAGAGTGAGACGGCGCGGGCGGCTGCAGCGGCGGCCAAGCGACCCTTCGTGTCGGTGGTGATCGACGGGCGCACAGAGCCCAACGATCTCAAGTGGCGGTTCGACGCGGTGGCGCGCCTCGCTGACGCGCAGGTGGTCAAGACCGATCAGGCCTTGCACGAGGAGCGCGCGTACCTGCTACCCGGACCGCTGTGGTGGGCCTACGCCTGGCAAAGCGCCCAGGGCCGGCTGGAGGAGATAAAGCATGATCGTGGGCAGTCGCTTACCGGGCCGGGAACGCCGCCGAGGGGCTGGAAGCCCGAAACCGGCCGGGTTGTGCTGTTGATCGACGAGATCGACAAGGCCGACCCCGACCTCCCCAACGCCCTGCTCGAAGTGCTTGCCAACCTGGGTTTTCGCGAACCCTACGGTGGCACCGAAATCGGTTGTTCGGAGGCGACCCGGCCGCTGGTCATCATCACCACCAATGAAGAGCGGGAACTGCCCCACGCCTTCTTGCGACGTTGCCTGGTTCATCGGCTTGAACTGCCCAGAGAACGGGAGGAGCTGGTCAACTGGCTAGAACGGGTCGGCTCCCGCCATCAGACTGCCCTCCAGTGGCCAGGTAAGTGTTCTGAAGATCTGATGCGCGAGGCCGCGGCG
>JAKLLO010000222.1 GCA_023150095.1 Zoogloea sp.
GGTGTCGTGTCCTCTCTGGGCAAGGGCATCGCCGCCGCCTCCCTCGGGGCGATTCTCGAATCCCGCGGCATCAAGGTTACCCACCTCAAGCTCGACCCCTACATCAACGTCGACCCCGGCACGATGAGCCCCTTCCAGCATGGGGAAGTCTTCGTGACCGAGGATGGTGCCGAAACCGACCTCGACCTCGGCCATTACGAGCGCTTCACCAGCGCCAAGATGAGCAAGCGCAACAACTTCACCACCGGCCAGATCTACGAGGCGGTGATCAAGAAGGAACGGCGCGGCGAATATCTCGGCAAGACGGTGCAGGTCATTCCCCACATCACCGACGAGATCAAGACCTACGTCAAGCGTGGCGCCGAAGGTGCCGACGTGGCGATCGTCGAAGTGGGCGGTACCGTGGGCGACATCGAATCGCTGCCCTTCCTCGAAGCCATCCGCCAGATGGGCATCGAAGAAGGCCGTCAGGGAACCTGTTTCATCCATCTCACGCTGCTGCCCTACATCCCGACCGCCGGCGAGCTCAAGACCAAGCCCACCCAGCACTCGGTGAAGGAACTGCGCGAGATCGGCATCCAGCCCGACATCCTGCTGTGTCGCGCCGATCGCTCGGTGCCGGCCGACGAGCGCCGCAAGATCGCGCTGTTCTGCAACGTGATGCCCGAAGCCGTCATCGAGTGCCTCGATGCCGACTCGATCTACCGCATCCCGGGCATGCTGCACGACCAGATGCTCGATGAGATCGTCTGCCACAAGCTGGGCATCCTGGCCCGTGCGGCCGATCTGTCGATCTGGGAGCGCCTGCTCGACGCGCTGAACAACCCGAACCACAGCCTCGACATCGCCTTCGTCGGCAAATACGTCGACCTGACCGAATCCTACAAGTCGCTGATCGAAGCCCTCAACCACGCCGGGATGCACACCCGCAGCAAGGTGAACATCCACTACCTGGATTCCGAGGACATCGAGAAGAACGGCTGCGACGTGCTCAAGTCGATGGACGCCATCCTCGTTCCCGGCGGCTTCGGCCGCCGTGGTACCGAAGGCAAGATCGCCGCGATCCGCTACGCCCGCGAGAACAAGGTGCCGTACCTGGGCATCTGCCTCGGCATGCAGCTGGCGGTCGTCGAGTTCGCCCGTGACGTGGCCGGCATGAACGGCGCCCACAGCACCGAGTTCGACAAGCACACCGGCTTCCCGGTCATCGGCCTCATCACCGAATGGCACGACGCCTCCGGCAAGGTCGAGAAGCGTGGCGAGGATTCCGACCTGGGCGGCACGATGCGTCTGGGCGGCCAGGTCTGCAACCTGTCCGAAGGTTCGCTGGCCCGCGAGGTGTACGGCAAGGCCGAGATCACCGAGCGCCACCGTCACCGCTACGAAGTGAACAACACGCTGCTGGCCCAGCTCGAAGCCCAGGGCCTGCGGGTTGCCGGTCGCGCGCCGGGCACCGACCTGTGCGAGATGATCGAGCTGCCCTCCGATGTTCACCCGTGGTTCGTGGGCTGCCAGTTCCACCCGGAGTTCACCTCCAACCCGCGTAACGGCCACCCGCTGTTCACCGCCTTCGTCAAGGCAGCGCTCGCCCACCAGCAGGGCAAGTGAAAGGAAACCCCATGAAACTCTGCGGCTTCGACGTCGGTATCGACAAACCCTTCTTCCTCATCGCCGGGCCCTGTGTCATCGAGTCCCGCGAGATGGCCTTCGAGACCGCCACGGCCCTCAAGGACATCTGTGGCGAACTGGGCATCCCGTTCATCTACAAGTCCAGCTACGACAAGGCCAACCGCAGTTCCGGCAAGTCCTTCCGAGGCATGGGCATGGAGAAGGGCCTCGAGATCCTCGCCGAAGTCCGCGAGAAGGTCGGCGTGCCCGTCCTCACCGACGTGCACACCGAAGCCGAAGTGCCCCATGTGGCGGCCGTCGTCGATGTGCTGCAGACCCCGGCCTTCCTGTGCCGCCAGACCGACTTCATCCACGCGGTCGCGGCATCCGGCAAGCCCGTGAACATCAAGAAGGGCCAGTTCCTCGCCCCGGGCGACATGAAGAACGTCGTCGACAAGGCCCGCGAGGCCAACGGCGGCGCCGACACCATCATGGTGTGCGAGCGCGGTGCGTCCTTCGGCTACAACAACCTGGTGTCCGACATGCGCTCCCTGGCGATCATGCGCGACACCGGCTGCCCGGTGGTTTTCGATGCCACCCACTCGGTCCAGCTGCCGGGCGGGCAGGGCACGGTTTCCGGCGGCCAGCGCGAGTTCGTGCCGGTGCTGGCGCGGGCGGCGGTCGCCGTCGGCATTGCCGGCCTGTTCATGGAAACCCACCCCGATCCCGCCAAGGCCTTCTCCGACGGCCCCAACGCGTGGCCGCTGCCCAAGCTGAAGGCGCTGCTCTCGACCCTCAAGGCGATCGACGCGCTGGTCAAGGGCCAGGGTTTCGAAGAGCTGAAAGGCTGAGCCTGCGGGCGATTTTCCGGTTTCGACGTTAGGGGCGGCCGGAAGGTCGCCGCTGTAAATTCAGTGATAAGAAAGGAAGTTCATGAGCGCCATTGTTGATGTCATTGCCCGCGAGGTCCTCGATTCCCGCGGCAATCCCACGGTCGAAGCCGACGTGCTGCTGGAATCCGGCGTGATGGGCCGGGCCGCCGTGCCGTCGGGCGCGTCCACCGGCTCCCGCGAAGCCATCGAGCTGCGTGACGGCGATGCCGGCCGCTACCTGGGCAAGGGCGTGCTGCAGGCGGTCGAGAACGTCAATACCGAAATCTCCGAAGCCCTGATCGGCCTCGACGCCGAAGAGCAGGCCTTCATCGACAAGACCCTGATCGACCTGGACGGTACCGACAACAAGTCGCGCCTGGGCGCCAACGCGCTGCTGGCCGTCTCCATGGCCGTGGCCAAGGCTGCCGCTGAAGAAGCCGGCCTGCCCCTGTACCGTTACTTCGGTGGGTCCGGCGGCATGGCCATGCCGGTGCCGATGATGAACGTCATCAACGGTGGCGCCCACGCCAACAACTCCCTGGACATCCAGGAATGCATGATCATGCCGGTCGGCGTGAAGAGCTTCCGCGAAGCCCTGCGCTGTGGCGCCGAGATCTTCCATCACCTCAAGAAGCTCACCGACAAGAAGGGCTACCCCACCACCGTCGGCGACGAAGGCGGCTTTGCCCCGAACGTCTCGGGCACCGATGAAGCCCTCAACATGATCCTCGAAGCCGCTGCCAACGCCGGCTACGAGCCGGGCCGCGACATCGTTCTGGCCCTCGACTGTGCCGCCTCCGAGTTCTACAAGAACGGCAAGTACGAGCTGGTCGGCGAAGGCCTGTCGCTGACGTCCGAAGGCTTCACCGACTACCTCGCCACCCTGGCCGACAAGTTCCCGATCATCTCGATCGAAGACGGCATGGCCGAAGGTGACTGGGCTGGCTGGAAGCATCTGACCGACCGCCTCGGCAAGAAGGTGCAGATCGTCGGTGACGACCTTTTCGTGACCAACACCCGCATCCTCAAGGAAGGCATCGACAAGGGCATCGCCAACTCGATCCTCATCAAGATCAACCAGATCGGCACCCTGACCGAGACCTTCGCCGCTGTCGAGATGGCCAAGCGCGCCGGTTACACCGCGGTGATCTCCCACCGTTCCGGTGAAACCGAAGACTCCACCATCGCCGACATCTCGGTGGGTCTGAACGCCATGCAGATCAAGACCGGTTCGCTGTCCCGCTCCGATCGCATCTCCAAGTACAATCAGCTGCTGCGCATCGAGGAAGATCTTGGCGATACCGCCTTCTACCCGGGCCTGTCGGCTTTCTACAACCTGCGTAACCGCTAAGTTGTAGCCTGGGGCCGGCCGCCCGGTCGGCCCCGTCTTCCTGCCTTGTTCCCATGCGTTGGCCTACTCTCATCCTCGCCTTGCTCGTGATCGCCCTGCAGTATCCGCTCTGGATCGGCAAGGGTGGCTGGCTGCGTGTGTGGGACGTGGAGAAGCAGCTCGCGGCCCAGAAAGAGGGCAACCGCAAGCTCGAGCAACGCAACACCGGCCTCGAGGCCGAAGTGCGTGATCTCAAGACCGGCTATGAAGCCGTCGAAGAACGGGCCCGTTTCGAGCTCGGTCTGACCAAGCCGGACGAAGTCTTCGTCCAGACTCCCCAGCAAAAATAATCGGTGGTGTGATTGTTCCCCGCCCGGGAGGGCAGGGTGGCGCTCGCTTGTCCGTCAGCCGGCCTTGTGCGTCATCGCGTCGATCGCAGCCAGCAGGCCCACGGTGGAGCTGTCGCGCTGGCGATCCGAACCGGCTTCGATGTCGCGCGCCATGTTCTTGCCCAGCTCGACTCCGTACTGGTCGAAGCTGTTGATGCCCCAGATCCAGCCCTGAACGAAGACCTTGTGCTCGTAGAGCGCGAGAACCTGGCCGAGGGTGAAAGGCGTGACCGACGGCATCAGCAGCGTGGTGCTGGGCTGGTTGCCGGGGCACACCAGATGAGGGGCGAGGCGCTCCACCTCGGTGCCGTCGATGCCGCGGGCGTGCAGTTCGGCACGGGCCTCATCGAGAGTGCGACCCAGCATCAGCGCGGCGGACTGGGCCAACGCGTTGCCGAACAGACTGCGGTCGGTGGCGGAGGGCGACGTGCAGATCGGGAGCACGAAGTCGAACGCCACCTTGCGGGTGCCCTGGTAGAACAGCTGGTGGTAGGCGTGCTGGCCCACCGTACCGGGGCCGCCGAAGATGATCGGCGCCGTCTGCCAGCCCACCGGCCGGCCCTGGTGATCCACCGACTTGCCATTGCTCTCCATCTCCAGCTGCTGAAGATAGGCCGGCAGGCTGCGCAGGCGGTGGCTGTAGGGCAGTACCGCGTGCCCGTCGAGCCCGAGGAATGTGGCGTTCCAGATGCCCAGCAGCGCCGCGATCACCGGCAGGTTGGCGGCGAACGGAGCGGTGGCGAAGTGGGTGTCCATGCTGCGCCCGCCGGCCAGAAAGTCGTCGAAGACTTCCGGGCCGAAAGCCAGCATCAGCGGCAGACCGATGGCCGACCACACCGAAAACCGCCCGCCGATCCATTCCGGCATCGGGAAAGTGGTGTCTTCGGCGATGCCGAAGGCGACCGCCGCTGCCACGTTGTTGCTGATCGCCACGAAATGCCGGCTGATGTCGGTGTCGGCACCCAGCGCTGCCGAAAGCCAGCTTCGGGCTGCGCGGGCATTGAAGAGGGTCTCGGCGGTCGAGAAGCTCTTGGATGCAACGATGAACAGGGTTTCGGCCGGATTGGCGCGGTTGAGGATCGCTCGGATCTCGGTGTCGTCCACGTTGGCGGCGAACGACAGTTCGAGCCGCGTGGGCAGCGAGGGGGCGAAGGCTTCGGCGAGGAGGCGCGGACCAAGATCAGATCCGCCGATGCCCAGGTGCACCACATGGCGGATCGGCCGGCCGGTGGCGCCGACGAACTCGCCGGCGTGCACTCGCGCGACAAAAGTGTCGAGGCGCTTGCGGGTGGCGGCGATCTCGGCGCGGGCGGCGGCCGGGGTGGGCTCGAACATGCGCGCGGCGCAGTGCAGGGCGGCGCGGTTTTCGGTGAAGTTGACTGGCTCGCCGGCAAGCATGGCGGCGATGCCGTCCTTGAGCC
>JAKLLO010000223.1 GCA_023150095.1 Zoogloea sp.
GTTGGAGTAGGTGCGCACCAGCAGGGTCTTGAATTCCTGGGTGAGCTGGGCCTTCTGCTCGGGGGAGGCCTGCTTCCAGTCCTTGCCCACGGCGAGGCGGGTCATGTGGGCGAAGTCGAAGTACGGCAGCACCTTGGTTTCGACCAGCTCGACGGCCTTGCGGGTGTCGCCGGCCTGGATCGCCTTGTCCTGACGGACGATGGTGATGACGTCATCGGTCACGCCCTTCACCAGGGCGTCCGGCGCGACGGTGTCGGCGAGGGCGGCGAACTGCACACCAAGGCCAAGGACAAGGGCGGCAATCAGGGAGGAGATTTTCTTCATCGCGTGTTCTCTGTGTTCTTGTTCGTGTCGGGGCCTGCGGGCCGGGCGTCCGGCTTATTCGTCGCCCGGATCGTAGTCTTCATCCTTCTCCCGCGGCGGTCGGCCATCATAGACCTGGCTCCGGCGGTACTGGATGTAGAAGCTGCGCATGTAGCCGTATTTGTCGAGGGCGGCCTGCTCGGCCGTGGTGTCGGCCCCCAGCAGCTGCGCGCGTCGATTGATGAAGCGCAGCGCGGTCAGGCGGTTGCGCTCGCCCATGTCCTCGATGGTCCAGATCGGATCGATCCGGAGGTCGCCGACCAGGCCGGCGGTATCACGCAGATTGCTGGGTCCCAGCAGGGGCAGCACGAGGTAGGGGCCATCAGCCACGCCCCAGCGGCCCAGAGTCTGGCCGAGATCCTCGTCGTGCTTCTCGAGACCCAGTTCGGTGGCGATGTCGAAGATGCCGAAGATGCCGACGGTGCTGTTCACGAGCAGCCGGCCGCCATCCGACAGGCCATCGACAAACTTGCCCTGGAGCAGGTTGTTCACGCCGATCCAGAAGTCGCCCAGGTTGCCGAAGAAGTTGCCCACCCCCACCTTGACGGGCAGCGGCGCGAGATCATAGACCTGTGCCACCGGGCGCATCACGTAGCGGTCGGCGGTTTCGTTGAAGCTGAAGGTGGCCCGGTTGATGGGCTCCAGCGGGTCCTTGGGGTGGCCGCCGGTGCCGGCACAGGCCGACAGGCCGAGGGCCAGCAGCAGCGCCAGGGCGCCACGCCACGCGGGGGTCGAGTCGGTCATCCTGTTCTTCATGGCTGTTCCGGAGGCCGGCAAGGCCGCCTCCGCTCTCTGTCGTTGTTCCGGTTCTGCCCTACTTGGCCGGAGCGGAATCGCCCTCGGCCTTGCCGAACATGAACTGGCTGATGAGCTTTTCAAGCACAACGGCCGACTGGGTCTTCTTGATGACTTCACCGGGCGCCAGGGTCTTCTCCTCGCCGCCGGGATCGAGCCCGAGATACTGCTCGCCGAGCAGACCGGAGGTGAGGATGTTGGCGAAGGTGTCGGTCGGGAACTTGTAGCGCCCATCCACCGTAAAGACCACCTCGGCCTGAAAGCGTTCATTGTCGTAGCGGATCTGCTCGACCCTCCCGACGACCACGCCGGAGCTCTTGACCGGCGCGCGCAGCTTGAGCCCGCCGATGTTGTCGAAGTGGGCGCGCAGGGTATAGGGCGACTGGATCTCGGAGCCGGAAATGCTGCCAACCTTCAGCGCCAGGAACAGCAGCGCGGCGATACCCATCGCCACGAAAACCCCGACCCACAGATCGAGTGTCGTGCGACTCATCATAGACCCCTGAACATGAAAGACGTCATCACAAAATCGAGCGCCAGGATCGCCAGCGCCGAACTCACCACCGTCCGCGTGATCGCCCGGGACACGCCCTCGGCGGTCGGCACGCAGTCGTAACCTTCAAAGACGGCGATCAGCGCCACCGCCACGCCAAAGGCGCAACTCTTGTAGACGCCATTGAGCACGTCGTACTGGAAATCCACCGCCGACTGCATCTGACCCCAGAAGGCGCCGTGGTCGACGCCGATGAAGACGACCCCGATCAGCCAGCCGCCGAAGATGCCCATCGTCGAGAACAGCGCCGCCAGCAGCGGCATCGAGATGACCCCGCCCCAGAAGCGCGGCGCCACCACGCGGGCGATGGGGCTGACCGCCATCATGTCCATCGCCTTGAGCTGCTCAGTGACCTTCATCAGGCCGATCTCGGCGGTGACCGCCGAACCGGCGCGGCTGGCAAACAGCAGCCCGGCCACCACCGGCCCGAGTTCGCGCAGCAGCGACAGGGCCACCAACGTGCCCATCGCCTCGGTGGAGCCGTAGCGCTGGAGGATTTCGTAGCCTTGCAGCCCCAGCACCAGCCCGACGAACAGGCCCGACACCAGGATGATCAGCAGCGACAGCACGCCGCTGAAATACAGCTCGCGAATGGTCAGGTGGAGTCGCGTGAACGACTGGCCCGAATACACCAGGATCAGCCACAGGAAACGGGTGATGAAGCCAATCTGCCAGATGCCGTTGATGGCCATGCTGCCAAGCTTGCGGAACACGCCCCCCATCAGGCTGCACCTCCTGTCAGGGCCGTGGCGTAGTCGCCGGCCGGATAGTGGAAAGGCACCGGGCCATCCGCCTCGGCATTGACGAACTGATGCACGAAGGGATCGGTGGAATGCCGGATGTCATCCGGCGTGCCTTCGGCCACCACGCGGCCTTCGGAGATGAAATAGATGTAATCGACGATCTGCAGGGATTCGTGGATGTCGTGGGTAACGATCACCGAGCTCGCCCCCAGCGCATCGTTGAGACGACGGATCAGCTGGCCGATCACGCCCAGCGAGATCGGATCGAGACCGGTGAAGGGCTCGTCGTACATCAGCAGCATGGGGTCGAGGGCGATGGTGCGGGCCAGCGCCACCCGGCGCGCCATGCCGCCGGAGAGCTCGCCCGGCATCAGCCGCGCGGCACCGCGCAGGCCAACCGCGTGGAGCTTCATGAGCACCAGATCGTTGATGAGTTCGGGGGGCAGGTCGGTGTGCTCGCGCAGCGGGAAGGCCACGTTGTCGAAGACCGTCATGTCGGTGAATAGCGCCCCGAACTGGAATAGCATGCCCATCCGCCGGCGCATGGCGTAAAGCGCATCGCGACCGAGGCCGGCCACATCCTGCCCATCCACCGTGACGCGCCCGCCGCAGGCCTTTTCCTGCCCGCCGATGAGACGCAACAGGGTCGTCTTGCCGCTGCCGCTGCCGCCCATGATGGCCACGACCTTGCCCCGCGGGATCGACATGGAGATGTCGCGCAGGATCGCTCGTTCGCCATAGGCGAAACGCACGTTTTCGAGTCGGACGAGGGGCTCGGACATGGAAAAATGTTGCAATGCGGGATGCCGATTGTAGCAGAGGGTTTGTTGCGTGGCATGGGGGGATGCCCCAAGCCCGCGTGAATTATCTCGTGACATCAAGGCGTTGAGCATCCCGAAGCGGGCGCCGCCAGAGCCGTTTATAATGCACGGTTTCGGTCCGCGCGCAACGTCGGCCTCAACCTGGCCAACCGCACGCAGCGCGACATTCTCTTCGATCTTCCCCGCCGATGCAGGAAAAAATGCAGGACAAATACCTCCCCGCCGACATCGAACGTGCCGCCCAACAATACTGGGACGACAGCGCCGCCTTCCGCGTCACCGCCGACGCATCCAGGCCGAAGTACTACTGCCTGTCGATGTTCCCCTACCCGTCGGGCAAGCTGCACATGGGCCATGTGCGCAACTACACGATCGGCGATGTCCTGTCCCGCTTCCACAAGATGAAGGGCTTCAACGTCCTGCAGCCCATGGGCTGGGACGCCTTCGGCCTGCCCGCCGAAAACGCCGCGATCAAGAACCAGGTGCCGCCCGCCAAGTGGACCTACGACAACATCGCCTACATGAAGCAGCAGCTCAAGTCGCTCGGCTTTGCCATCGACTGGAGCCGCGAGCTGGCCACCTGCACGCCCGAGTACTACAAGTGGAACCAGTGGATCTTCCTGCGCATGCTTGAAAAAGGCATCGCCGAGCGCAAGACCCAGGTCGTCAACTGGGATCCGGTCGACCAGACCGTACTCGCCAACGAGCAGGTCATCGACGGCCGCGGCTGGCGCACCGGCGCAGTGGTCGAAAAGCGCGAGATCCCTGGCTACTACCTCAAGATCACCGACTACGCCGACGAGCTGCTGGGCGACCTCGACACCCTTGGCGGCTGGCCCGAGCGCGTCAAGCTGATGCAGGCCAACTGGATCGGCAAGAGCACCGGCGTGCGCTTCGCCTTCACGCACAACATCGCGGATGAAGCCGGCCCGATCGGCGACGGCAAGCTGTGGGTGTTCACCACCCGCGCCGACACCATCATGGGCGTCACCTTCTGCGCGGTGGCCGCCGAGCACCCGCTCGCGCTGCACGCCGCCAAGGGCAACCCCGAGCTCGCCGCCTTCATCGAGAAGTGCAAGCACGGCTCGGTGATGGAAGCCGACATGGCCACGATGGAGAAGGAAGGCGAGCGCACCGGCCTGTTCGTCACCC
The DNA here is from genome assembly GCA_023150095.1 of Zoogloea sp. Taxonomy (GTDB): domain Bacteria; phylum Pseudomonadota; class Gammaproteobacteria; order Burkholderiales; family Rhodocyclaceae; genus Zoogloea. Next base: position 4,428 of record JAKLLO010000223.1, read on the forward strand.
ACCCGCTCACCGGCAAGCAGGTCGAGGTGTGGGTCGGCAACTACGTGCTGATGAGCTACGGCGACGGCGCCGTGATGGGCGTGCCCGCCCACGACGAGCGCGACTTCGCCTTCGCCAGGAAGTACGGCATCGCCATCGAACAGGTCGTGGCCGTGGGCGACAAGCCCTACTCGCTGGACGCCTGGCAGGAGTGGTACGGCAGCAAGGACGGCGCCTGCATCAACTCCGGCAAGTACGACGGTCTCGGCTATCAAGCCGCGGTCGATGCCATCGCCGCCGACCTCGCCGCCCAGGAAATCGGCGAGAAGAAGGTGCAATGGCGCCTGCGCGACTGGGGCATCTCCCGCCAGCGCTACTGGGGCTGCCCGATCCCCATCATCCACTGCGACAGCTGCGGCTCGGTGCCCGTGCCCGACGACCAGCTGCCGGTGGTGCTGCCCGAAGACTGCGTGCCGGACGGCTCCGGCAACCCGCTGCACAAGCGCGAGGACTTCCTGCACGTCGATTGCCCCAAGTGCGGCAAGCCGGCCCGTCGCGAGACCGACACCATGGACACCTTCGTGGATTCGTCCTGGTACTACGCGCGCTACGCCACCAAATTCGGCGCCGACAAGATGGTCGACGACGAGACCAACTACTGGATGACCGTCGACCAGTACATCGGCGGCATCGAGCACGCGATCCTGCACCTGCTGTATTCGCGCTTCTGGACCAAGGTCATGCGCGATCTGGGCCTCGTCGAATACCGCGAGCCCTTCGCCCACCTGCTCACCCAGGGCATGGTGCTCAACAACGCCTTCTTCCATAAGCCCGAAGGCGGCGGCAAGAACTACTTCTGGGAAAGCGAGATCGACATCCAGAAGGACGCCAAGGGCCAGATCACCGGCGCGACGCTCAAGAAGGACGGCTCGGTGCTCGAGCACGAGCTCACCACCATGTCCAAGTCGAAGAACAACGGCGTGGACCCGCAGGCCCTGATCGAGCAATACGGCGCAGACACCGCGCGCTTCTTCATGATGTTCGCCGCCCCGCCCGAGCAGACCCTCGAATG
>JAKLLO010000010.1 GCA_023150095.1 Zoogloea sp.
GCCGGCGAGAGGCAGCGTCACCGCATCGCCGGCGCGCCAGCCCAGCACGTCCTGCACCGCTTCGGAGATCCACACCGTCACCCCGCCCTGCCCCGGCCGCGCCGCGCCCACCAGGGGCAGGCCGGCACCGTCAGGGGCGAGCGGACGGGCGATCAGCGTCACCGGCGGGCGTCCCGGCGCCAGGCGCAGGCTGTCCATCCGCGAGAAACGCACCTCGGCCACGCCGGGCACCGCCGCGATGCGCGCCTGCTGGGCGGCATCCAGAAAACCGCTGGAGGCGCTGCGGCTGGTGCGCAGGTAAAGGTCGGCCGGCAGCACCTGGGTCAGCCACTCATCCACCGAATCCCGGAAGGACGCCACCATGATCGCCATCGCCGCCGCCAGCGCCACGCTCGCCAGCACCCCGGCCGCCGCCACCACCGCGTGGCCGGGCGCCGCCCCCAGGCGGGCTGCGGCCAGCCGGGCCGGCACCGGGCCGTGATCGGGCAGCAGCCGCGCCAGCCCCGCCGCCACGGCCGGCAGCAGCAGCACGCCGCCGGCCAGCAGGCAGGCCACGGCCAGATAGCCGCCCACGGGCAGGCCATCCAGCGGCGGAATCCAGCACGCCGCCACGCTCGCCGCCAGCAGCAGTACGCCCGCCAGCGGATGGCCGCGCCCGGCGATCAACGCGGCCTCGTCGCCAGCCTTGAGCGCCCGGGCCGGCGCCACGGTGGCCGCCTCCCGCGCCGGCAGCCACGCCCCGGCCACGCCCGCCAGCACGCCCAAGGCCACGTAAGCCGCCGTCAGCCCCGGCTGGAAGACCAGCGCCGGCCGCAGCCCCGCGAAATACCCCGCCCCCAGATCGCCCCCCAGCAGCGCCAGCGCGCCCCAGGCGAGCCCATAACCCAAACCCACGCCAACGATGCCGCCGGCCAGCCCCACCGCCGCCCCTTCGGCCAGCAGCCAGCCAAAGAGCTGCCGCCGGGCCAGGCCGATGGCGCGCAGGAAGGCAAATTCGGTACGCCGCCGCACCACCGACAGGGCCTGGGCCGAGAAGACCAGAAAGCCCCCCGTCACCAGCGCAATCGCCGCCAGCATGGTGAGATTCACCCGATACGCGCGGGAGAGGTTGGCCGCTTCGTCCTCGGCGGCCTCTGGCGCGGTCACCACCACGCCGGCCGGCAGCAGCGGCTGCAGCCGGGCGATGGCGGCATCCGGCGTCACGCCCTCGGCCAGCTTAAGGTCGATCCGCGACAGGCGCCCGACGCGGCCGAAGCGCGCCTGCACCGCGGCGATGTCCATCACCGCCAGCCGACGGCCGTCCTCCAAGCCGGGCAGGTCGCCGGCAATGTTGAGGTCGGCCTCCGCCGCGCCGGCCAGCACCCGCAGGCGCTCGCCAGGCTTTACCTCCAGCGCGTCCGCCGCGGCGTGGCTGAGGAACAGCGCGTCGTCCGCCAGCACCGCAAAGCGCGCCGATTCGTCCTGCGGCCGGGGCAGCAGCCGGGGCGCAACGCGGGCCAGCGCAAAGATATCCACGCCCAGCAGGTGCAGCGTCTCGTCGCGGCCGACCAGCTTGAGATCCAGCTCCACCAGCGGGCTCGCCTCGGCGATGTCCGGCCGCGCGGCGAGGGTGGTGTAAAGGGCTTCGTCGAAACCCGCCTTGGGGCCCACCACCTGCAGATCGGCCTGGCCCGACAGGCTGCGCATGCCGCGGCCAAACTCCGACAGGGCCGCCTCGTGCACCACCTGCACCGCCATCCCCAGCGCCACGCCCAGCACGATGGCGACGAAGGAGAACAGCGTGGCCACCCGCCGCCGGCCCAGCGAGCCGAGGAACACCGGCGCCAGCACCCGCGCCTTCATCCGCGCATTCATTCGTGAAGGCCCGTGGTGTCGAGGCGCAGCACCCGGTCGGCGGTGGCGGCGGCTTCGAGCGAATGGGTGACCAGAATGCCGATCGCCCCCGCCTTGCGGATGCGCGTGGCGAGCAGATCCAGCACCCGCGCGCCGTTGGCCGGGTCGAGGTTGCCGGTGGGCTCGTCGGCCAGCACCAGCCGCGGCCGATGCACCAGCGCCCGGGCGATGGCGACCCGCTGCATCTCGCCGCCAGAGAGCTCCCGCGGCCAGCTGCCGGCGCGGGCGCCCAGGCCCACGGCGTCGAGGAGCTGCTGGGCGGGGGCGTCCGCCGCGTCGCCATCCACGCCCTGCAACCACAAGGGCAAGGCGACGTTCTGGCGCACGGTGAGGTGAGGCAGCACATGAAAGGCCTGGAAGACGAAGCCCAGCTTGTCCCGGCGCAGGCGGGTGAGGGCGTCTTCATCCAGCCCGGCATAGGCGCAGCCGTCGAGGGCCAGCGTGCCGGCGTCGGGCCGGTCCAGCCCGGCGATCAGGTTGAGCAGCGTGGATTTGCCGACGCCGGATTCGCCGACGATCGCCACGTATTCGCCGGGCGAGAGGGCAAGATCAATCCCGGCCAGCACCGGGCGGCCGTTGAAGTGGCGGGAGAGGCCGTGGATTTCGAGCATGGGCGGTGGCGAAGATCGGGAATGGGAAATGGATAGTGGGAGCGGGGTTCAGGCTGGACACGCGCGTGCTCGCCAGCGCGCACAGGTTATCACCGGCCCCATTACCCACTCCCTACTCCCCTCTACCCAGCCCGACCTCGGTATACTCCGCCCGCCCATGTCCGTCGACCACTACGAAAACTTCCCGGTTGCGTCCTTCCTGCTGCCCGCGCATCTGCGCGAGCCGGTAGAGGCCATCTACGCCTTCGCGCGCTCGGCCGACGACATCGCCGACGAGGGCGACGCGCCGCCGATGGTGCGCCTCGCCCACCTCAACGACTACCGCCGGGCGCTGTTTGCCATCGAACAGGGCAAGCCCATCGACGATCCGCGCCTCGCGCCGATCTTCAACCGCCTGGCCGACAACGTCCGGCAATTCAAGCTGCCGATCAGCCTGTTCCTCGACCTGCTCGACGCCTTCAGCCAGGACGTGGTGAAGACCCGCTACACCGATTTCGCCGATCTGGCCGACTACTGCCGGCGCTCCGCCAACCCGGTGGGCCGGCTGCTGCTGCACCTTTACAAGGCCGCCACGCCGGACAACCTGACAATGTCCGACCAGATCTGCACCAGCCTGCAGCTCATCAACTTCTGGCAGGACGTGGCCATCGACTGGCAGAAGCAGCGCATCTACCTGCCCCAGGCCGACATGGAGCGCTTCGGCGTCACCGAAGCCTGCATCGCCGGGGGCGCGGTCACCCGCCAGTTCTCGGCGCTGATGGATTTCGAGATCCAGCGCGCCCGCACCATGATGCTCCACGGCGCCCCCTTGGCCCGTCGCCTGCCCGGCCGCATCGGCTGGGAGCTGCGCCTCATCGTGCAGGGCGGCCTCGGCGTGCTCGACAAGATCGAGGCCAACGCCTACGACGTCTTCAACCACCGCCCGATCCTGGGCAAAGCCGACTGGCTGCGCCTCACCTGGCGCGCTCTCACCCGCTAAGCCCCATGACCGATCCCCACGCCTACTGCCAGGAGAAAGCCGCCGCCAGCGGCTCCAGCTTCTACTACAGCTTCATGTTCCTGCCCCCCGAGCGGCGTCAGGCGATCATCGCCCTGTACGCCTTCTGCCGTGAGGTGGACGACGTGGTGGACGAATGCCAGGACCCGCAGATCGCCCACACCACCCTCGACTGGTGGCGCCATCAGGTCGGGCTGATCTACGAAGGCACGCCCCAGCACCCGGTCGGCCAGGCCCTGAAGGACGTCATCCAGCGCTTCAACCTGCCCCGCGAGCTGCTCCTCGAAGTCATCGACGGCATGCAGATGGATCTCCAGCAGACCCGCTACCTGGACTGGAAAGCCCTGCACCTCTACTGCTACCGCGTCGCCAGCGTGGTGGGCCTGCTGTCGGCCGAGATCTTCGGCTACACCAACCGCCAGACGCTCAAGTACGCCCACGATCTGGGCCTCGCCTTCCAGCTCACCAACATCATCCGCGACGTGGGCGAGGACGCCCGCCGGGGCCGCATCTACCTGCCGATCAACGAGCTCCAGCAGTTTGGCGTGCCGGCCAAGCAGATCCTCGACGGCCAGTATTCCGACGGTTTCCGCGAGCTGATGGCCTTCCAGGCCAAGCGCGCCCGCCAGCTCTACGAGCAGGCCTTCGCCCAGCTCCCGGCCGAAGACCGCAAGGCCCAGCGCCCGGGCCTCATCATGGCCGCCATCTACCGCACCCTCCTCGACGAGATCGAGGCCGACGGCTTCCAGGTGCTCGACCGCCGCACCTCCCTCACCCCGCTACGCAAGATCTGGCTCGCCGGCAAGACGTGGTTCGGGGCATGAGCGGCATCGCACGATGAGCCTCACGCCCCAGGTCGCCGTCGTCGGCGGCGGCTACGCAGGGTTTGCGGCAGCCGTCACCCTTGCCCGCGGCGGCGCCCGGGTCACGCTGTTCGAGGCCTCGCGCACCCTCGGCGGCCGTGCCCGGGTGGTCGAAAAGGACGGCTACCGGGTGGACAACGGCCAGCACATCCTCCTCGGCGCCTACGCCGAAACCCTGCGCATGCTGCGGCTGGTGGGCGTCCGCCCCAGCGTGCTTGAAACCCGCCGGCTGGCGCTGGTCTATCCCGGCCTGTGCGAACTCCGCGCCGCCCCGCTGCCGGCGCCGCTGCATCTGGCGCTGGGCCTCCTCACCGCCCGCGGCCTCGGCCTTGCCGACAAGCTCGCCATGGCCCGGCTGATGCGCCACCTAAAGGGCCGCAAGTTCATCGTCGATCCGGATCGCCCGGTATCCGCCCTGCTCGCCGAAACCTGCCAGACCACCACCGTCACCCGCCTGATCTGGGAACCCCTGTGCGTGGCCGCCCTCAACACGCCGGTCGCCCAGGCTTCGGCCCAGGTCTTCGCCAACGTGCTGCGCGACAGCCTGGGTGCGTCGGCGTCGGCCTCGGATCTGCTGCTGCCGAAGGTGGATCTGTCCGAACTCTTTCCGGTGCCCGCGTCCCGCTGGCTGGCGATGCGCGGCCACACCGTGCGCACCGCCGAGCCGATCAAGACCATCCAGCCCGAAGGCGAGTATCTTCGCCTCGACGGCGACCCGTGGAGCACCCGTTACGACCACGTGGTTGTCGCCACCGCGCCGTACCACGTGGCCGCTCTGGTCGAGCCCCTGCCGGCGCTGGCGCCGGTGGTGGCACGGATCGACGCCCTGCGCCACGAGCCCATCGTCACCGCCTGGCTGGCTTTCGACGGGCCGGTGAGATTTCCCGAGCCGATGATCGGGATGAACGGCGGCTACGGCCAGTGGGCCTTCGACCGCGCCGCGCTGGGCGGGCCGGAGGGGTTGGTGAGCGTGGTCATCAGCGCCAGCGGCGCCCATCAGGAGATCGGCAAGGACGCGCTGGAGATCGCCCTGCTGCAGGAGCTGAAAAGCGTCCTCGGCCCGCTCCCGGCGCTCAAGTGGGCCCAGGTCATCACCGAAAAGCGCGCCACCTTTGCCTGCACGCCGGGCATCGAGCGCCCCCGCTGCGCCACGCCCCACCCCGGCCTGTGGCTGGCCGGCGACTACGTGGCGTCGGAATACCCGGCGACCATCGAAGCCGCAATCCAGAGCGGCGTGATCGCCGGCCGCAGCATCCTCAAGCGCTGCGGGCTGCGCGAACAGAACCTGCTCAGCGCGCCCTAGACCCGGTTAGACGAGCCGCCCCGCCGCCAGTCGCAGCGTGCGGCCGCAGCGGGCCGCCAGCGCGTTGTCGTGGGTTACCAGCACCAGGGTGGTGCCGGATTCGGCGTTGAGCGAGAACATCAGCTCGATGACCGCCTCGCCAGTCGCCACGTCGAGGTTGCCGGTGGGCTCGTCGGCCAGCACCAGCGCCGGTTGCGGCGCAAAGGCCCGGGCCACGGCGACCCGCTGCTGCTCGCCGCCCGAGAGCTGGCGCGGATAGTGCCCGAGCCGCCCCGACAGCCCGACCCGACCGAGCCAGCTTTCGGCCTCCTGCCGTGCATCTCGCCGGCCGGCGAGCTCGAGCGGCAGCATCACGTTCTCCAGCGCGGTGAGCGCCGGCAGCAGCTGGAAGGACTGGAACACGAAGCCCACACAGGCCCCGCGCAGCTCGGCCCGGCCGTCCTCGTCGAGGGCGAACAGATCCTGCCCGCGGATGCGCACGCTGCCGCCGCTGGGCGAATCCAGCCCGGCCAGCAACCCCAGCAAGGTGGACTTGCCCGAGCCGGACGCGCCGACGATGGCGATCGCCTCGCCGGCCGCGATGGTGAAGGAGACGTCGTCGAGGATGGAAAGCGTGGCGCCGTCGTCGGACGTGACCGCGCGGGAGAGATGGCTGACTTCCACCACGGGTTCGAGCACGGCAGCGGTCGTCGAGGTTTCGGTGCGGGTTCGGTTGAGCATGACGGATGGAGTGCGCGGACGCGAAGAGGTTCAGCCGGAAGGTGATTATCGCCCGGCCGCCAGCTGGCCGCACCGGCGCCCAAACGAAAGAAGGCAGCCTCGCGGCTGCCTTCTTTCAGGGACGATCGCGGGCGATCAATCCACGTGGTAGTTCGGCGCTTCCTTGGTGATCTGCACGTCGTGGACGTGGGATTCGCGGATGCCGGCCGAGGTGATCTCGACGAACTCGGCGCGGGTGCGCATCTCGTCGATGGTGGCGCAACCCACGTAGCCCATGGAAGCACGCAGGCCGCCCATCAGCTGGTGGATCACCGCGGTCACCGCGCCCTTGTAGGGCACACGGCCTTCGATGCCTTCCGGCACCAGCTTGTCGACGTTGCCTTCGTTGTCCTGGAAGTAACGGTCGGCGGCGCCCTGCTGCATCGCGCCCAGCGAACCCATGCCCCGGTAGGACTTGTACGAGCGGCCCTGGAACAGCACGGTCTCGCCCGGCGCCTCTTCGGTGCCGGCAAACAGGCCGCCCAGCATCACGACGTTGGCACCGGCAGCGATGGCCTTGGAGATGTCACCGGAGTAGCGGATGCCACCGTCGGCGATCAGCGGCACGCCGGAACCGGCCAGCGCGGTGGCGACGTTGTCGACCGCGGTGATCTGCGGCACGCCGACGCCGGCGACGATGCGGGTGGTGCAGATGGAGCCCGGGCCGATGCCGACCTTGACGCCGTCGGCGCCGGCTTCGACCAGCGCCAGCGCGGCGGAGGCCGTGGCGATGTTGCCGCCGATGACTTCAACCTGCGGGAAGTTCTTCTTGACCCAATTGACCCGGTCCAGCACGCCTTGCGAGTGGCCGTGGGCGGTATCGACGACGATCACGTCCACACCGGCCTCGGCCAGCAGCGCGGCACGCTCTTCGGTGCCGGCGCCCACGCCGATGGCGGCGCCCACGCGCAGGCGGCCGAGGCTGTCCTTGGCGGCGAGCGGGTGTTCGGTGGACTTCATCATGTCCTTGACGGTGATGAGGCCGGCCAGCTCGCCGGCGTCATTCAGGACCAGCACGCGCTCGAGGCGGTGCTTGTGCATCAGCGCGCGGGCGTCTTCGAGGCTGGTGCCTTCCTTGACGGTGACGAGGCGCGCCTGGGGCGTCATGATGGCGGACACGGGCTGGTCGAGATTGGTCTCGAAGCGGGTGTCGCGGTTGGTGACGATACCGATGACCTTGCCGTTGTCGACCACCGGCAGGCCGGAGATCTTGTGGCTGCGGGTCAGGGTCAGCACCTCGCGGACCGTCATGGTCGGCGGGATGGTGATCGGATCCTTGAGGATGCCCGATTCGAAGCGCTTTACCTTGGCCACTTCGGCGGCCTGCTGCTGGGCGGTAAGGTTCTTGTGAACGATACCGATCCCGCCTTCCTGGGCGAGAGCAATGGCAAGACGCGCTTCGGTGACGGTGTCCATGGCTGCGGACACCAGCGGAATATTCAGGGTAATGTTGCGCGTGAGTTTCGTCTGGAGATTGACGTCGCGCGGGAGAACGCTGGAATGGGCCGGGATGAGAAGGACGTCATCGAACGTCAGCGCCTTCTGAATCACTCGCATGGCTTTAATCCCTTGAATCAAATCCGTATTATACGTAGGTCGCCGCTTCCCGGCAAAAGCTTTGTCTGACTGGAGTTTCTGATGTTCCGCAAATTTTTCCTTGTTGTGCTGCTTTGTGCCGGATCGGCTGCCTTCGGACAGGGCATTTACAGCTGGAAGGACGCCGGCGGGCAGGTGCATTACTCCGACATGCCGCCCCCGGACGCCAAGGTCCGCACGGTCCGCCAGGGTCCGATCGCACCGACAAAACCGGCACCTGCCGCCGACGGGAGCGATGCCGCCGCAGCAGCGCCTTCCGGTGGCCCGCAGAGCTACGCCGAAAAGGAACTGGCCTTCCGCAAGCGCCGCGCCGAAACGGCCGAGGCTGAAGAGAAGGCGCGCAAGGCCCAGGCCGCCGACGAAGCGCGTCAACGGGAATGCGCCGAAAACCGCGCCCAGCTCACCGCGCTCGAGAGCGGCCAGCGGATGAGCCGCTTCGACGAAAACGGCGAGCGGGTCTTCCTCGATGACGACGAGCGCAGCGCCGCGCTGGAGCGGACCCGCCGGGCCGTCGACAAGACCTGTCGCTGAGAGGCAGCGCCCTTCAGGCGGCCTCTTCGGCGGGGCCGCCGCCCTTCTTCATCACTTTGCCTTCTTCGGCGCGCTTGCGGCGCACCTCCTTCGGGTCGGCGATCAGCGGGCGGTAGATCTCGATCCGGTCCCGGTCGCGCAGCACGGTGTCGGCCTTCACCAGCTTGGCGAAGATGCCGAGCTTGTTGGTCTTCACGATGTCGATCTCGGGATGCTTCTGGAGCAGACCGGAGGCGTCGATGGCCCGCTGCACCGTGGCGCCGGCCGGCAGCTTGAGCCGGACGATCTCCTGGCGGTCGCGCAGGGCATAGCAGACGTCGACGTTGATGGAATCCTGGCTGGCGTCAGCGGACATGGTCATTTCCGTCCATAGATTTGTGCGGCACGCTTCACGAAGGAATCGACGAAGGTGTTGGCGATGTGGCTGAACACCGGCCCGACGGCCTTCTCGATGAGGCGGCTGGAGAATTCGTAGCGCAGGTTGAACTCAACCTTGCAGGCCGCGTCTCCCAAGGGGGTGAAATCCCACGATCCGTCGAGATGGGTGAAGGGCCCGTCGGTCAGCCGGATCAGCATGTGCGAGGGATAGACCTTCTCGTTCTCGGTGCTGAAATGGGATTTGATGCCGTGGTAGTTGATGTGCAGGGTGGCCCGGGTGATCTTCTCGTCCCGGCCATGCACCTCACTGCCACCACACCAGGGCAGGAACTTGGGGTAATCCTCGCAACGGTCCACCAGATCGAACATCTGGACCGGCGTAAACTCGATCAGGACAATTTTCTTGACGGCAGCCATCGGGGAGCGAGCGGGGATGCGACCTGTTAAAATACGCGATTTTACGCGTCCCACCCGGCCCGCGCCAAGGCGGCGCCATCCACGAGCCTATCGCCATGAGCATCATCGACAACCGCAAGGCCTTCCACGATTACTTCATCGAGGATAAATACGAAGCCGGCCTCGTGCTGGAAGGCTGGGAGGTGAAGGGTATCCGCGCCGGGCGCGCCAACATCAAGGAAAGCTACGTGGTGATCCGCGGGGCGGAAATCTTCATCGTGGGCATGCACATCACGCCCCTCGAATCCGCCTCCACCCACATCCACCCTGACCCGACCCGCACCCGCAAGCTGCTGCTCCACGCCGAGGAGATCGCCAAGCTGATCGGCAAGGTGGAGCGCGCCGGCTACGCGCTGGTGCCCCTCGACCTGCACTACACCAAGGGCCGCGTGAAGGTGAGCGTGGGCCTCGCCAAGGGCAAGAAGCAGTACGACAAGCGCGAAACCGAAAAAGAACGCGACTGGGAACGGGAAAAGGCGCGCCTGATCCGCTCCAAAGTCTGACCTTCACCGCCCGGCCGGGCGGCGGGGCTAGGCTGCAAGTTCTGTCCGTGCCCACTCCACATCCAGCCGGGCCTGGGCGTCCAGCGGCTGACAGGCGGCAGCTTCGGCGTAGAGGGCGTGGGCACGCCCCAGGTTGGCCGCGCCGCCGGCCAGCATCAGCGCCCGGGCGTATTCCACCAGCGTTGTCGGCGATCGGGGATTGAGCACGCGGGCTGCCTCGAAGTGTTCGATGGCGGTTTCCTTCTTCACGCCGTAGGTCAGCGCCGCCACCATCGCCCCCACCTTGTCGATGACTTCGGTGCAGTAAATGCCGAGCCCGGCGTGGGCGTCGGCCAGAGCCGGCTCGAGCTGCAGGGCCCGCTGCAGGGATTCCCGCGACTTGCCGCCCATCCCACGGGCCAGGCTGCGCACCAGCGGGACGTGCTGGCAGTAGCGCCCGATGGCGAGCCCATTCACGAACCACGCGCCGGCCCAGCTGGGCGCCAGCTCGACCAACACCGAACAGGCATCGACGGTATCCCGCAGGATGGCCGCGCGGCGCATTTCGTCTTCTTCGAGATGGGTGGCGTAGACGATCGCAGCCCTCGCGGCGACCACCGTGCCCACCGGACCGGCCACCTCACCACGGTCGACGGCCTCGGCGAAATCGCCTGCGTGATAGGCCCGCCAGGCCTCTTCCACATCCCGCGCGGCAGCCGCCAGATCGGGCACCCGCGCGCCCAGGGCCGGGTTGGCATGGACCAGGCGCCCCAGGGCGGCAACGTCGGGATAGGGTTCGGCGTCGCCCGCATGGAGGCGCGCCCAGTTGGTGGCGAGGGCATCGCCGCCGTAGCGGTAGATGCGGTCGCCGAAAGGGAAACGCTTCCAGCCGCAGCGCGTGCCAGCTGAAGAAGCAACCGCGTCCGGAACGAAGCTCGTCCGGCCGCGTACGCGACGCAGGGTCGTACTCCAGTCAAACGTCAGATGCATCTGCTGTCCTCTCCCGCCGGGCTCTTGTCGATTTTTTCTTCAAAGGGTAGCACCCTCCGGGCAGACAAGCATTCCGCAATGCGGCAAAAAACACCTCAACCGGCCGCGGTCCGATCCATGAAACCCGCGAGCTGAAAATCGAGCTCGGTGAGCCCGCCCGCGTCGTGGGTGGTGAGCACCACCTCGACGCGGTTGTAGACATTGCGCCACTCCGGATGATGGTCGAGCTTCTCGGCCATCAGCGCAACCCGCGTCATCCAGCCAAAGGCAGCGCTGAAATCGGCGAAGCGGTAGCTGCGGGTGATGGCTTCGCGGCCCGGCACACGCTGCCAGCCATCGAGGCCGGCGAGGCGTTCGGCCTGCTCGGCGGGGGCGAGTTTCTGGGGGCGCATGGTTTCTCCAGGATGATCAGCGCAGCGAAAAGTCGGTCCGGCTGACCCTGGCCTTGGGCTGCTTGCCGTCGTCGCCTTCCCGGCCGGCCAGCACGAAGATGCGTTCGGCCGGCACCTGGCCCTTGGCCACCAGCCAGTTCTTCACGTTCTGGGCGCGCCGCGGGGCGAGCAGGCGGACGTCCTCGTCGGCCACGGTGGTGTTGGTGATGATCAGCTTCTCCATCTCGGCCACCGGCAGCTCCTTGGTGAGCCCCACCATGTTGCGCGGCTTGGGAAACTTCTCGTCCTTGTACACCCGCGTGAGCAGCGCCGGGTATTCCTCTGGCGACACCCGCACACGGCCGTCCTCGCCGGCGGATTCGCCGGCCTTGGCCATGTCCTTCACCTTCAGCGCCTCGACCTTGCCCACCAGCATCGCCCGGCGCAGGCCATCCCGGTCGGCCACGGGATCGACCCGGCCGGCGATGTCGAGCTTGAGGCCCGGCTTCTCGTTCATCACCTTGGCGATCGACTGCAGCTTGGTTTCGGCGCCTTCCGGCAGGCGACCGAAGCCGGGGTCGAAATCCAGCCAGGCGAGTTCCTCGGCGTTGCCGCCGAACATCGACCCGAGCAGCGCAAAGGGCGAGGTGACGGCCTTGGTGACGAGATTGACGATGACCTTGACGACGATCGCCCCGACGCTGAACTGCGGATCATCCAGCGAGCCGCCGATGGGCAGGTCCAGGTCGATCTCACCGCGGCTGTTCTTGAGCAGCGACACCGCCAGCAGCACCGGCAGCTTGAGGGCGCTCGGGCTCTCCACCTTGTCGCCGAAGGTCAGCTGATCCAGGAAGACCTGATTGGTGGCCGCCAGCTTGCGGTCGACGATCTTGTAGTTGAGATTGGCCGACAGCTTGCCCTTCTCGATGCCGTAGCCCACGTACTTGCCGGCGTAGGTGGACACGCTGGAGAGCTCGAAATCCTTCACCGAGGCGCGGATGTCCAGCGCCTTGTCCTGCCGGAAGGGGTTGAACCTGCCGATCACCTCGACCGGCGCCGAGTCATCCACCCGACCTCGCAGGTCGAGCTCGGCGATCACGTCGGGGTTGGACGACAGATTGACCAGCTTCCCGCCCATTCCGGTGAGGTTGGCGTCGTAGTTGGGCTTGATGAAGCGGTCGCTGTAAGCGATGTTGCCGCCCTGCAGGGTGATGCGCTTGATCGAGATCGGGATCGGCGCCTCGGCAGCCGGCGGCACCTTCGTCACCGCCACGTTGCTTGCCAGCACCACACCCGGCGGTTTGCCGGCCGTCTTGGCTGCGTCGGCCGCGGCCTTCTCCTCTTCGGCCCGCTGGGCGGTGATCTCGCGGATGTTGAGCCCGCCCTGGGCGTTGAGGATCAGCCGGGTGTAGAAATCGGTCAGGGCGATGTCGTCGATGTTCACCGCCATCGGCGACAGGCGCACATCCATTCCGCCAAAATACAGTGATTTCCACTTGAGGAAGTCGGCCGCGTTGAGCTTGTCCACCGACGCGAAGTCGCCGATGGTGAGGTTGCCCTTGAAGCCGCCCTTCACCGCGCCGCCCGGCGGCAGCTCGAAAGCCAGCTTGCCACGGGACGTCACGTGGCCGCGGGTGATGGCGATCTTCACCTTCTCGGTCACGTAGGGCTGGAGCATCGCCAGATCGACCGCCTTCAGGTCGAGATCCAGGTTGCCCGCCAGGGGCGCGAGGCCCACCGTGCCGCCGACGCCCACCTTGCCGCGCTTGTTGATGGCCGCCTGCAGGTTGAGCTTCGCCTTGCTGCCCTTGGCCGTCGAAAGCCCGTCGATCTTCAGGGACATGGGTTCGGCGTTGAGCACGACGGACGGCGTCAGGGTGCGGTCCTCGACGCGCACGCCCCAGTCGTCCAGCGCCACCCGCTTCACCTCCACCAGCCAGTCGGGCCCGCCCTTTGCCGCCGGCGCGGGCCTGGAGGCGGGCTTTGGCGCCGGCTTGGGCGAGGGCGCCGGGGCCGCGCCCGCGAGCTTCTGGGCGTTGAAATCGCCGCTCTTGTCCCGCACCAGCACCAACCGCGTGGCCTTGCTGCTCACCTCGCCCACCGTCACCTTGCGGGCGGCGAGATCCACATCCGCGTCCTTCACCTCAAGCAGGCCCAGCTTCGCCAGCGGCGCCTTCTCGCCCTTGAGCTGCACGCCCACGCCCTTCAGGGCCAGGGATTCCGCCTTGAGCTTCACCTTCGGCTCGCCGCCGGCTTCCTGCACCACGTCGTAGGCGATCCGGCCGTCGAACTTGCCGGACACCACATCCCCGCCCGGCAGCGCCGCGGCGATGTACGGCTTGGGGCTCACCAGATCAAAGCCGGCGAGTTCCAGCGTGCCCGCAGCCTTGAGCGGCGACAGGGCGATGCTGCCCTTGTTCTCGAGGGTCTCGCCGGAAGGCGTCGCAAAACCGAACTCCAGCGCCGCCGGCTCGCCGCCCGCCAGCTGGAACTTGCGCAGCGACACGTGGATGTCCTGCAAGGTCTTGCTGAAGGTGCCGGCAGGCAAGGCATCCGAAAAATCCAGCTTGCCGCCGGTGAGCTTGAACTCGCCCAGGCTCAGCGCAAACGGCCTGGCCGGCTTGCTGTCGGCCGGTGCGGGCTCGGCCGGCTTGGCAGCGGCGGGTTTGGGGACGAGCGACAGCAGGCTGATCCGGCCTTCCCGGTCTCGCCCGACCACGAACTCCGGCTTGTCGATGGCCACCGTGCCCAGGGCCAGTTCGCCCGCCAGGGGTGCCAGCCTGTCGATACCGATCTTCACAGACGGCAGCTTGATCGCCGGCCGGCCATCGGCGTGCTGGATCTCCACCGCGTCGAGGCCGAGGTCGCCCTTCACCGTCACGCTCGGTGCGGCGCCTGCAGGCTGGGCGAATGAGAGCTCCAGATCCGACGACAGCCGGGCCGACGGCAGCCGGAAAGGCTTGTCGATCGGCACGTAGGCCAGGTAGCGGGTCAGGTCGAAGCTGTCGAACTTGAGATCGACCACCGATTCGCGGGTGGCCGAGAACGGCCGCGCCTTGCCGCGCACCTCGAAAGGCGTGCCATTGACCTTCATCGCCAGCAGCGGCTCGACGAAGGTTTCCACCTGGGACGGCAGGTTGGAGACGAAGGGCACGCCCAGCTCGAGATCGGCGATCTGGTGCTTCTGGCCCACCGGCCGGTCGTCGATGTCGATGCGGCCCTTCTCGATGCGGATGTTATGCACCGAGAACAGGCTCTTTGAGCCGTCGTCCGGCTTGTTGAGGATCTCGTCGATCACGTCGGACCAGTTGAGGCGCGTGCCTTCCAGCCGCACCACGCTCACCGCGGGCTCGACGAGCTTCACCTCCTGCACCACGATGCCGCCCCGGAACAGCGACTCGGCCTCGACGTTGGCGTACAGCGACGTGAAGCTCGCCGCCGTCGCTTTGCCATCGGGCTCCAGCATCCGAAAGCCGCGCACCTCGGCCGACAGCGCATACGGGTTGATCGAGATGCCCTCGATCGTCACCTTGCGGTGCAGCTGCTCGGACAGCTTCTCCTCGGCGATCGACTTGACCAGCGGGGGCGCCACCAGAAAGCCGGCCACGCCGACCACCGCCACGATCCCCACGCCCCACAGAGCCCACTTGAGCGGCCGCCGCGCGGCCTTGGGTTGCTGCTCCATTTCGGCTTCCTTTTTTGTTCTGCCCGTCGCCACGCCCCAAGCCGGTGCGCGCTCGTTTATCGCTCAAGCCTAGCAGGCGAAAGCGAACCTGAGAATGGCATCGTGCGCCCGGTTTGCGCCAGGACAAGGGGCGGACTATCCTGCGGGCCCGTTCCAGCCCCATCCTCACCATGAACCGCCCCCACCAGCCCGTCCGCTTTGACGTCATCGTGATCGGCGCCGGCGCCGCCGGCATGATGTGCGCCGCCGAAGCCGGCCAGCGCGGACGCCGCGTGCTCATCATCGACCACGCCACCAAGCTGGCCGAGAAGATCCGCATCTCGGGCGGCGGCCGCTGCAACTTCACCAACCTGGACGTGAGCGTCGCCAACTACCTGTCGCGCAACCCCCAGTTCTGCCGCTCGGCCCTGGCGCGCTTCACGCCGGGGCATTTTCTCGAGCGCATCCAGCGCCACGGCATCGCCTGGCACGAGCGCGACCACGGCCAGCTGTTCTGTGACGACTCCGCCCAGGACATCATCGACATGCTGCGCGCCGGCTGCGAGGACGGCCACGTGGAATGGGCCATGCCCTGCGAGATCAGGCACATCGCGCCCGGCCCTGACGAGGCGGAACGTTTCGCCCTCGACACCAGCCACGGGCGCTTCACCTGTACGAGCCTGGTGGTCGCCACCGGCGGGCTGTCGATCCCCAAGATCGGCGCCTCGCCCTTCGGCTACAAGATTGCCGAACAGTTTGGCCTGCCCATCGTGCCACCCAAGCCGGCCCTGGTGCCGCTCACCCTAGGGCCGGACGAGCTGGCGATCTACAAGGAGCTCGCCGGCATGGCCTTCGACGCGGTGGCCGAGTGCGGCGAGGGGCGCTTCCGCGAGAACCTGCTGTTCACCCACCGCGGCCTCTCCGGCCCGGTGATCCTGCAGGTGTCGTCCTACTGGCAGAGCCGCGACTACGACGCCGCGCCGGGCGCCACCGAAGGCGGCAGCCGGATCACCGTCAATCTGTTCCCGTCCGATGACGTGCGCGCCTGGCTCACCGAGCGCGCCCGGGGCAAGACGCTGCTCGGCAACCTGCTGTCCGACCGCCTTCCCAAGCGCTTCGCCCACGCCTGGTGCGAGGAACGCGGCTGGAACAAGCCGATCAACCAGTTCAATGGCAAGGAACTCGACGCCATCGCCACCGCCCTCGAAGGCTGGACGATCACGCCCGGCGGCACCCTGGGCTACGCCAAGGCCGAAGTCACCGTGGGCGGCGTGGATACGCGGGCGCTGTCATCCAAGACGATGGAGGCACGCAACGTGCCGGGGCTGTACTTCATCGGCGAGGTGATGGACGTCACCGGCCACCTGGGCGGCTACAACTTCCAGTGGGCCTGGGCGAGCGGCTATGCGGCGGGTCAGGCGGTGTGAGGCCGGGCCGGGCCGGGCGGCAAGGCCCACGCGCCTGTCCCCGAGCCCCACGCGAGCGTCCCGAAGCCCTGGCACTGGCACTTCTGGAATGGGCACCTCATTCTGAAAGGCGCTCGCGAGCATCATTTTGATGCAGCCCCAGTGTCGGCCGGACACAGGCCGTCACTCAAAAAGACCCACGCCTGGGTCTGTTTTTCTGGCACGAGAGACAAAAAGCCCGAAGCGTCGGACCGGACAACAGACCCTGTGTGTCCAAAAGACCAAAACCTGGAGCTCCCCGCTTCTCGACCGGGACTTTCGGCATGGCGCGCCTATCCCGGAGAGACTCGCGAGCATCCCGGAGACAGGCGCTAGGGTCTTCCGGATAGGCGGGCGCCTCCCGCCGAGCCGCACCGCCGGCAAGCCGTCCGGATCACCCAAAAACAAGGCCCGCACATGGCGGGCCTTGTTCATCCAGCGCGGAAATCGCTTACTTGTTGGCAGCAGCGATGCCGTCGAGGATTTCCTGCTTGGCATCTTCAACGCTGCCCCAGCCGGTCACCTTGACCCACTTGCCCGGCTCGAGATCCTTGTAGTGCTCGAAGAAGTGCTGGGTCTGCTTGAGCAGCAGCTCCGGCAGGTCGTCGAGGGTCTTCACGTTGTCGTATAGCGGGGTCAGCTTGGAGACCGGAACGGCCACGACCTTGGCGTCAACGCCGCCTTCGTCTTCCATCTTCAGCACGCCGACCGGACGGGCGCGGATCACGACGCCCGGCTGCAGCGGGTAGGGAGCCACGACCAGCACGTCCACCGGGTCGCCGTCGCCGGCAACGGTGTGGGGGATGTAGCCGTAGTTGATCGGGTAACGCAGGGTGGTGCCCATGAAGCGATCAACGAAGACAGCGCCGCTGTCCTTGTCCACTTCAAACTTGATCGGATCGCCCTGAGCGGAGATCTCGATGATCACGTTGACGTCGTTCGGAACGTCCTTGCCGGACTTGACTTGATCGAAACCCATGTTTTACGCCTCCCTTGATATGTGAAAACAGCCCACGATTATAAGTGACTCCGATGAAATCAGGTCGCATCGAAACCGGCATCTTCGATCGCTGATTTCAGCGCCGCCGGCGTCACCTTGGCCGGATCGAAATCGACCTTCGCCTCGCCCGCCTCCAGCGACACCGCCACCCCGGCCACGCCCTCCAGCGCCGACAGCGCACCCGTCACGTTCTTCACGCAGCCCTGGCAGCTCATGCCGCCCACCTTGATCGTCACGTTTTCCATCAGGTTTCCTTTCAGTTGCGCCCGGCGCGCCAGCGCCTGAGCAGAAGCGAATTGCTGACCACCGACACCGAGCTCATCGCCATCGCCGCCCCGGCGATCACCGGATTGAGCAGCCCCAGCGCCGCCGCCGGAATGCCCAGCACGTTGTAGATGAAGGCAAAGAACAGATTCTGGCGGATCTTGCCCAGCGTGGCGCGGGACAGCGAGATCGCGTCGGCCACGCTGTTAAGGTCGTTGCGCACCAGCGTGAGATCCGCCGCCTCGATGGCCACGTCCGAGCCCGCGCCGATGGCGAACGACACATCCGCCGCGGCCAGCGCCGGCGCGTCGTTGATGCCGTCGCCGACCATGCCCACCAGCCCGTCGCCCCGCAGCGCCTCGACGGCCGCCGCCTTGTCGCCAGGCAGCACCTGGGCGCGAAAATCCGTGATGCCAGCTTCCGCCGCGATGCGCGCCGCCGCGGCGGGGTGATCCCCGGTGAGCATCACCATCCGCACGCCCATCGCCTGCAGCCGTGCCACCGCCGCCTTCGAGGTGGCCCGCAGCGGGTCGGCGATACCCAGCGCGCCCAGCGCGTGGCCATCCACCGCCACGCCCACCGGCGTGAGGGCCGCGGCCAGGAGCGGATCAAGCACCTCGGCCGGCAGCGCGGCGCCACGCTCGGCGAGGAAATCAGGCGAGCCGACCGCCACCTCGCGGCCATCGACGCGGCCAATCACGCCCTTGCCGCCCACCGCTTGAACCGCCTCGGCGGCAGCCCAACTCAGGTTTTCGCCCCGCGCCGCTGCCACCACCGCCTGGGCCAGCGGGTGATGGCTGGTTTCCTCGATGCTCGCAGCCAGCGCCAGCAAATCGGCCCGGCTGGCGCCCGGCGCCACTCGCACGTCCAGCACCGTCGGCCGGCCTTCGGTCAGGGTGCCGGTCTTGTCCACCACCAGCGTGCGGATCTTCTCGGCCAGCTCCAACGCCTCGGCGTTGCGCACCAGGATACCGGCGCGGGCGCCCTGCCCGGTGCCCACCATCACCGCCGTGGGCGTCGCGAGGCCCAGCGCGCAGGGGCAGGCGATCACCAGCACCGCCACGCCATTGACCAGCGCCGGCGCCAGCTCGCCGCCTATCCACCACCACGCAAAGAAGGTCGCGAAGGCGATCGCCACCACCGTCGGCACGAAGATCGCTGCGATGCGGTCGGCCAGCCGCTGCACCGCCGGCTTGCCGCCCTGGGCCTGCTCCACCAGCCGCACGATGCCGGCAAGCAGCGTCTCGGCACCCACGCCCACCGCCCGGCAGCGCAGCACGCCGGCGCCATTCACGGTAGCGGCGAAGACCTTGTCGCCCGGAGCCTTGGTCACCGGCACGCTCTCGCCTGTGAGCATCGCCTCGTCGGC
This sequence comes from Zoogloea sp., assembly GCA_023150095.1. GTDB lineage: Bacteria > Pseudomonadota > Gammaproteobacteria > Burkholderiales > Rhodocyclaceae > Zoogloea. The sequence continues at coordinate 18,973 of JAKLLO010000010.1, forward strand.
CGACGACTCGCCCGACAGCACCTCGCCATCCACCGGCACCGAATCCCCCGGCCGCAGCACGAAGATCATCCCGGCCACCACCTGCGCCACCGGTAGCTCGACGATCTGCCCGTCGCGCTCGATGCGCGCCGTGGGCGGCTGCAGGCGCAACAGCGCCTCGACCGCCGCCGAGGTGCGCGCACGGGCCCGGGCTTCCAGCAGCTTGCCCAGTAGCACCAGCGTGATGATGCTGGCGGAGGCCTCGAAATAGACGTGCAGATCGTGGCGATCCAGCAGCACCACCGCGAGGCTGAAGAAGTAGGCCACACTGGTGCCCAGCGCCACCAGCACGTCCATGTTGGCGCCGCCGCCCAGCAGCGACGACCACGCGCCCTTGTAGAAACGCCGGCCGATCCAGAACTGCACCGGCGTCGCCAGCAGCAGCTGCGCCCAGCGCGGCAGCCACTCGTCGTGGTCCATCGAGCCGCTGGCGCCGGCGCCGAGCATCCCGATCATCTGGGCCAGGAAAGGCAGCGACAGCAGCGCCGAGATCCAGAACAGGCGCAGCTCGGCGCGAAACTCGGCTTCCTTGCGAGCGCGCTCCGCATCGCGGTCGCGGCCGGCGATGAGGGTTGCGGTAAAGCCTGCCTTGGCGATGGCGCCGACGATTGCAGCTGGATCGGCGAGCCCCGGCGTGTAGCGCACGCGCGCCGTCTCGGCGGCAAAATTGACGTTGCCTTCCACACCCGGCAGGCGACCCACGACCTTCTCGATGCGCGCCGCGCAGGCCGCGCAACTCATGCCGCCAATGCCGAGCTCCAGCACCTGGGGCGCCACGTCGAAGCCCGCCTTGCGGATCGCACCAAGGATATCGGCGGCGGGCACGCCGTCGGGTGCGGCGGTGATGCGGGCTTTCTCGGTGGCGAAGTTCACCTTCGCCTCGACGCCAGGCAGGCGGTTGAGCACTTTCTCGAGCCGTACCGCGCAGGCGGCGCAGCTCATGCCCGACACCGGCAGATCAAGGTGCGCGCCGCCCTGCTCGCTCATGGCAGGGAGCGGCGGCGCACCCACAGCGGGAAAATCATGGCGGTCACCTGGAGGATGGGGTCAGAAATGGCACACCACGCCATTCCACAGCTTGCTGCCCAGCGACGGCGTGGTGACGAGACCATAGACGCCGAAGGCCAGCACCACCAGACCAGACCCCGTGCGCACCGCCTGGTTCCTCACCACGTCGCGCAGACGCTTGAGCACGAGCCCCGCCAGCAGCAGATTGGGCAGCGTGCCGAGCCCGAAAGCCAGCATCAATGCCGCGCCCCGCTCGGCCGAGCCGGTGACGAGGGCCGTCGCCAGCACGCTGTAGACCAGCCCGCAGGGCAGAAAGCCCCACAGCGCCCCCAGCGGAAACGCCTGGGCCACCGAACGCGCCGGCAGGAAGCGCCGGGTGAGCGGCTGGATGCGGTTCCACAGGCGCTGGCCGAGCTTCTCGACCCCCGCCAGGGCGCGGGTGAAGCCGGTGAGGTAAAGCCCCAGCGCCACCAGCATCAGGTTGGCCGCCACGTAGAGCGCGAGCTGGATCGGCAGGATGTCGTTGAACAGCATGCCCACCGTGCCGATGGCGCCCATCGCCGCGCCGGCCAGGGTGTAGCTGCCGATGCGGCCCAGGTTGTAGGCCAGGTGCAGCGGCCATTCGCGGCGCTTCTGGCCGGGCATCTGGATCGTCTGCACGGTGAGCGCGCTGACGATGCCGCCGCACATGGCCACGCAGTGGGTGCCGCCGAGAAGGCCGATCAGGAAGACAGCGAAGTAGCCGGTTTCCGGCATGGTTTCAATCCTGCAAAAGAAAAGCGCCCCGCGAAGTCACGGGGCGCATAGTTTAGTCCTGACGATCCGGAGCAGCCAGACATCGGTGGATCAGATCACCTTGGAGTAGCGGGTCCGCTCCCGGTCGGAACGCAGGTACTTGTCGAACACCATCGCGATGGCCCGCACCAGCATCCGCCCGGCGGGCAGCACGCTGATCCACTGGTCGTCGATCTTCAGCAGCCCGCCCTTCTCCATCTCGCGCAGGTCGGCGAGCTCCGCGGCGAAGTACTTCTTGAAGTCGATGAGGTGGGCGATCTCGATGGATTCGATGGACAGCTCGAAGTGGCACATGAGCGCCTGGATGATCGCCCGGCGCAGCAGGTCGTCCGGGGTCAGCTCGATGCCACGCAGCACCGGCAGGCGGCCGGTATCGAGGATGTCATAGTACTCGTCGAGCGTCTTGACGTTCTGCGCGTAGGTGGGTCCGACCTTGCCGATGGCGGAGACGCCGAAGGCCAGCAGGTCGCACTCGGCGTAGGTCGAGTAGCCCTGGAAGTTGCGGTGCAGGCGGCCCTGGCGCTGGGCGGTGGTGAGCTCGTCGGTCGGCTTGGCGAAGTGGTCCATGCCGATGTAAACATAGCCGGCCTCGGTGAGGCGGCGAATGGCCAGCTGCAGGATCTGCAGCTTGGTCTCGCCCGACGGCAGCTGCGCATCGACGATGCGGCGCTGGGGCTTGAACAGGCTGGGCAGGTGCGCGTAGTTGTAGATCGACAGGCGATCCGGCGACAGGGCCAAAATCTGCTCAAGGGTGCGGTTGAAGCTGATGACGTTCTGCTTGGGCAGGCCGTAGATCAGGTCGACGCTGACCGACTTGAAGCCGTGGGCGCGGGCCGCGTCGATCACGAGCTTGGTCTCTTCCTCGCTCTGGACGCGATTGACGGCCTTCTGCACATCCGGGTTGAAGTCCTGGATGCCGACGCTCATGCGGTTGAAACCCAGCTCGGCCAGCAGCGCGACGGTGGCTTCATCGACCTTGCGGGGGTCGACCTCGATGGAGTACTCGCCGTCGGGCACCAGCGTGAAGTGCTTCTTCACGATGCCCATCAGCTGGCGCAGCTCGTCGTGGGACAGGAAGGTGGGCGTACCGCCGCCCAGATGCAGCTGCAGGACTTCCCGCGGGCCCTGCAGGCTGGCGACCTGCAGGTCGACCTCCTTCTCGAGGTACTCGAGGTACTTTGCCGAACGCCCGTGATCCTTGGTGATGATTTTGTTGCAGGCGCAGTAGTAGCAGATCGTATTGCAGAACGGGATGTGGAAGTATAATGAGAGCGGTTTGCCAATCCCGCCGATCGACCGCTTGCCGAGCCAGTCACACAGCGCGTCGGAGTTGAAGGCCTCGACGAAGCGGTCTGCGGTCGGATACGAAGTGTAGCGAGGCCCATTCACATCAAACTTGCGAATGAGCTCGGGGTCGAAAATCAGATCTTTTTGAGTCGCGTTCATGAGCGTGCTTCTATTAATTCCGCGGAACGATCGCAGAATCATCCCGTAATCGTATTGATGTGGATCAAAGGGCTCCAAAGGTTGGTAAATCCTCTCAAGTCCAGATGGTAAGCGTACAGATGAGTTCTGCGATTCCAGTAACCGCAATCGAGATCAAGACAGCCTGTTCCCAGTGTAATCTGCGTGAACTGTGTCTGCCGTTCGGGCTCGACCCGCGGGAAATCAACCAGCTAGACGAGCTCGTGGGCAGCCGTCGCAAGATCAAGCGTCAGCAGCACCTTTACCGCTCCGGGGAGTCCTTCGAGGCAATCTACGCGATCCGCGCCGGCTCGTTCAAGACCGACGTCATTCTAGAGGACGGCCGCGATCAGGTCACCGGCTTCCAGATGACCGGCGAAGTCCTGGGTCTGGACGGCATCAGCACCGAACACCACTCGTGCAACGCCATCGCCCTCGAAGACAGCGAAGTGTGCGTGATCCCCTTCAGCCGCCTCGAAGAGCTGTCGCGTCAGGTCGAGAGCCTGCAGCACCAGTTCCACAAGATCATGAGCCGCGAGATCGTGCGCGACCACGGCGTGATGATGCTGCTCGGCTCGATGCGCGCCGAAGAGCGCCTGGCGGCCTTCCTGCTCAACCTGTCCCAGCGCTTCACTGCGCGGGGGTTCTCGCCGTCCGAGTTCCACCTGCGCATGACCCGCGACGAGATCGGCTCCTACCTGGGCCTGAAGCTCGAAACCGTCTCCCGCGCCTTCTCCCGCTTCCAGGAAGAAGGCCTGGTGGCGGTCCAGCAGAAGCACATCCGCATCCTCGACACGCCGGGGCTCAAGCGGCTGTTGAACCACCACGCCATCTGATCAGACAAGCGCGAGCCAGCCCGCCGGGTTCTTGGTGAGCGCCACTGAAACAATGTATGAAAACACGGCCGCCGCCGCGGCGAGTGCCGTCACTCGCACGCCGAGCGGCCGTGTTGGCCGCAGGGCCACGACACCGAGGCCGATGTAGGCCAGCAGGCCCAGCACCTTGGCGGTCAGCCAGCCGTGCACGAAAGGGTACTGCCCGGCCATCCACGCTAGGGCGATGGCGCTGGCGAGCAGGCACGAGTCGATCACGTGAGGAAGCCGTCGGGTCAGCCGCGCCGCAAGCAGCGGCGAGCCAGTGATCGACCACCAGCCGCGCAAAAGAAAACCCGCGCCGCTCAGCACGACGCAGGTGATGTGGAAATGCTTGATCAGCAGGTACATGTCGCCTCGGATCGGGTTACGCCTTGACGACATTCTCCGGCATCCGCCGGGCCCCGTCCTTGCGGGGCCTCAACTTCAGCCGCGCAGCACGCCCACTTCCAGCGCCGCAAACCAGTTGATGAAGCGCTGCACGTCGGCGCCCTGGTAGATGGCGCCATGCTGCGGCACCATCATGTCGATCTCGAGACGCGAGACACGCTCGCACCAGTCGCGCTTGGCCCGGTCTGAGCCCATCCAGCGCTTGTGGAAAGCCTCGGAATGGCGAATGTGGCGGGAGAAATCCTCCACGTACAGCCCCCCCTGATCAGGCGGCAGCAGGGCCGCGCCGATATCACCCGAAAACAGGATCTTGGCCTTCGGGTCGTACAGGTTGAAGTTGCCCGAGGAGTGCAGGTAATGGGCCGGCACGGCCTGCAGCTCGAGGCTGCCGAGCTTGATGGTCATGCCCGGATCGGGAATCGGCACGAAAGTCGAATCTGCGCCGCCGAAATGGGGCAGGAAGGACTGCCACAGCCAGCTGGTGTAACACTTGAGATCCGGCTTGAACTCCAGCCACAGGGCCAGCGACGAGATGATGTCCGGGTCCTGGTGGGAGGCAAAGATGCCCGCCAGCTTGGTCGGGTCGCACTCGGCAGAAAGGGCCGAGAAGACCGCCGGAAAGATCTCGATACCACCGGGGTCGCACAGCAGGGCCTGATCGCCATCGACGATCACGTATTCGTTGGTGTCGATGATGTAGCCCGGCTTGGTCGCGTCGCGCGCGATCGCCAGCCAGCGGTGGTCGTCTTCCTGGAAGATACAGTGAGCCTGCTTCATGGGTTCCTAGTCCTTTACGAGCCGTTCCTTGCCGAGCACTTCGAGGGATCGCTTGATCTGCGCGATCACCTCCGCGAAATCCGTCGAGACCTGCATCAGCGCCGGGCTGAACCCGCCGCCATAGGCCGCCTCGATCTTGGCCGAGCGGGCCAGCACGCCACCCAGTTCGACCAGCTGCTGGGTTTCCTCCACCGCGGCGCGCAGGCGCAGGTCGAGGGCACGCAGCTTGGCCTGCTGTGCCGACAGGCGCGCCATGCCACGCTTGCGGGCCTCGCGCACACCGGGCACTTCGCCAGACAGGCGGATCGCCTCGGCGAGGATCCGCGAGTTGCGCTGCTGCTGCACCACGCCCGTGACGCTGCCCACCGACCCTGAGGTCATGTCGCGCAGCGAGGCCATGTGTCGGGTGAGATCCTGGGCGAAGCGGCGCAGCTCGTTGGAGAGCACGCCGAACCCCAGCGCCGCGTTGCCCGCGCGCTTGGCCAGGAAGATGGCGTTGAGGGCCATCAGGTTGATCCGGAAGGCCGTGGCGACAATGGCCTTGATTTCTTCGTTGACCCGCACGATGCCGGCAAGCTCGCCGGAGCGGCGGGTGGTCAGATTGAGGTTTCGTTCGGGCGCATTCATTCGGGGCTCTCGGTGACGGACCGCAGGGGTGGGACGCATCGATCGGAGCGGTGGCCGTGCTCGATCCCATCGGGATGTGCCGGCCGGCTGCCGCGGGGAGATTAACGGCGTGATGCCGTCAAGCTTGAGCCTCCCCGCAGAACCCTCAGGAAGCCGCCGATCGCTTCGGCGGCAGCAGGAAATCCCGCGGCCGGGTGCGCAGGCGGTGCCAAAGGCGGCGGCGCAGCTCGCGCAGATCGGACTTGGGCAGATCGTAGGCGCGCACTGCGGTCAGCAGCGATAGGGCGAAGCTCACCCCGAGGTTGAGCACGAACATCACGCCGACCCCGGCCACCGCCAGCGACAGCAGCCCGGTGCCAACCCACTTCATCTCGAGGGACGAGGTGGCGAGGCTGAGGATACCGGAGTTGAGCGTCACGTGACGCACATCCAGGGGCAGGCCGAAGAACTTGCCGAGCACCGGGGTCATCCCCAGCATCAGCCCGAGGGAGATGTTGGTCGCCCAGCCCGACATGTTGCGCGACACGATCCCGGCCAGCCGCATCATCCGCAGCCGCCCGAAGCGGTTGCCGAGCCGGTGCTCGGCGATCGCCTGGGGCAGCCGGTGATACACCGCCCAGTTATCCACCCAGCCGCCCACCAGCGCCGCGAGGTACAGGATCACCCCGGTGAGCGCCGCGTAGAACACCGTGCCGCTATCGACCGGGCTGAGGGAATGGAAGACGTAACGGGCTTCCTCGGTGGTCAGGAAGGCGTGGCCGGTGGCAAGGCGCCACGCCGCATCGAAGGCGTAGGCACCGCAGGCCACCACCACCACGTTGGCGATGGTCGCCGCCAGCTGCGAGTGGCAGATGCACGCCGCGTAGTCGACGATCACGTCCAGGCGCTCGTTGCCCTTGCGGTCACGGATGATGGCCGCGAAGGCAGCGGCAGTCATCGCCGGCTGCTTGGTGGCGAGGATCAGCCCCAGCGCCTGCAGGATCAGGAAGCTGATCGCGTAGTTGAGGCCGGAGCCCAGGCCTTCGACGAACAACGCCAGCCCGGCACCGGCGATGGCCATCTTCATCGCCGCGGTGCCCACCGTCAGCAATCCGCCACCGGCCGCAGCGGTCCAGATGTGACGGTAATCGGCCCCGGTCTCGGCGATGTAGTGCTCGCCGGTCTTGCCGGCCCGATCCACGATGCGCCGCTGCAGGCGCTGCAGGTTGGCCCGCACCAGATGGCGCAGGCTGGTGCTCTCGTGGGCCGCGTAGGCCAGCTGCTGGAGCAGCAGCAGGGTCGGCCCGGGCGAGCCGGGATCGGCGGCCATCACCCCGACGATGGTCTCCATGCGCACGAGGCAGCGGTCGAGCACATCCAGCCCGTACACGATATCCACGCTGATGCCTTCGGATTCGAGGCGCGTGGAGATGAGGTGCATCTCCTCCCGGCTGGCTTCCAGATCGGCCTGCCAGGCCTCGACGAGCTGCATCGACACGCGGCCCTGCTCCCAGGCGCAGAGCAGGTTCTCGCCGCTGTCGGCAAGCCGCCGGAAGGGCGAGCGGGCCACCGGGCGGTGCTCGCCCCGCGCCCGCAGCTTGAGGGACAGGCCCTGCCCCTGCACGCGCGCCAGGAGCAGCCGGAAGCCATCGGCCATCGCGCCCTTCAGGGCCGTGCTCATCCCCGGATCGTCAGCCGGAAAGAGCAGATCGACGGCCCGCTGGAAGGTGGACGGCTGCAGGCCGCGGATGAGGGTCAGATCCTTGTTGCGCCGGAAGCTGCGGCTCATCAGGTGCGAAAGGTCGTGGTCGTCCCGGGGCGAGGGGATGATCTTGGCGGTAAGCCGGTCGCCGAACTCCGACAGGAAGCCCCGGTCTCCGGGAATCCCCACCTCGCCGAACAGGTTGGCCCCGTCCGTCTCGTCGAGGATGCAGCGGATCGCCCGGCGCACCGCCGCGGCCAGATCGGGATGGGCGGCGAGCACGTCCATCAGCACCGCAAAACGCTGGGTGGCCGAACCGTGCACATCGGCCGAATCGATGTACACGTCGCCCCACAGGGCACCCCCGGCGAGCCAGGCGGTCAGGTCGCGCCAGGCATCGAGCCGGTCGGGCAGGTCGGCGGCAGCCACCAGCCCGGCGAGGCGCGCGGCGAGCCTGGGCAGGTCGCGCTGCCCCTGTCGCTGCTCGGGCAGCACGGAATGGATGGATGCGAGCAGGGCGTCGCGGGTGAAGGCCTCGGCAAGCGCCGCGTCGAGGGTAAACGTATTTGACATAGGCAAAGTATGCCCCGAGAAGATGGATTTAGGTTCGTCCTCCTGCAGGGCGGGAAGGTTCCGCCCCGCGCCCGTGGCCGCCGGTTTACCATCCCGCCATGCTTCCGATCCTGTTCCAGGACGACCACGTGGTCGTCATCCACAAGCCGGCCGGGCTGCTCGTCCATCGCAGCGAGCTCGACCGCCACGAAACCCGCTTCGCCGTGCAATTGCTGCGCGACCAGCTCGGCCGTCACGTGCATCCGGCCCACCGCCTCGACCGGGGCACCTCGGGCGTGCTGGTGTTCGCCCTCGACCGGGACACCGCCCGCCAGCTCGGCGGCCAGTTCGAGCGGCAGGAAGTTGCCAAGACCTACCTCGCGGTGGTGCGCGGCCACCCGCCCGAAGCCGGGCGCATTGACCACGCCCTCACCCGCCGCCGGGACGACGCCGAGTGGGTCGGCGACGAGTCCTCCGACGCCGCCCAGCCGGCGATCACCGATTTCCGCACCCTCGCCACCTGCGAGCTGCCCTTTGCCGTGGATCGCTACCCCACCAGCCGCTACGCGCTGGTCGAGCTCACGCCCCACACCGGCCGCAAGCACCAGATCCGGCGCCATCTCAAGCACCTTTCCCACCCCATCATCGGCGACGCCACCTTCGGCAAGGGCCGCCACAACCGCTTCTTCCAGCAGCAGTTCGGCTGCCACCGGATGCTCCTCGCCTGCGTGCGGATGCAGTTCGTCCATCCGGTCAGCGGCGCGCCGCTCGATGTCGTCGCCCCGCCGGACGGCGAATTCGCCGCGGTCCTCGAAGCCCTCGGCTGGGCCACCGCCTTGCCGCCCGGGCTTTACCCGCCTTTACCTTCCGCCAACCCGGCTTAACACGCCGCTTTCCTAAACTCCGCCCCATGCCGGGCGCCCCCGGAAACCCCTTCACTTTCCGGAGTCTCCCCATGAAAAAGCACGACCCGCAACGCGCCCTAGACTTCGAAGCCCTGCTGCGCATGCCGGTGGATCGCCGCCAGGCCCTGCGCCGCCTGATGGCGGGCAGCGTCGCGCCACTGGCCGGCTGTGGTGGCGGCGCCGAGGTGAGCTTCGGCAGCGTCGCCAGCAGCACATCCGGTTCCACCTCAAGCTCGACCACCACCGTGTCGAGCTGCGCGATCATCCCCGAGGAGACCGCCGGCCCCTACCCCGGCGACGGCTCCAACTACAACAGCAGCGGCATCGCCAACGCGCTCAGTCAGAGCGGCATCGTGCGCAGCGACATCCGCGCCAGCTTTGGCAACGCCAGCGCGGTGGCCACGGGCATTCCGCTCACCCTCACCCTCAAGCTGGTGAGCACCACCAGCAGCTGCGCCAACCTGGCCGGCTACGCCATCTACCTATGGCATTGCGACCGCAACGGCCTGTATTCGCTCTACAGCACCGGGCTCACCACCGAAAACTACCTGCGCGGCGTGCAGGCCACGGACAGCAACGGCAGCGTCACCTTCCTCACCGTCTTTCCCGGCTGCTACGCCGGGCGGATGCCGCACATCCACTTCGAGATCTACCCCAGCCTCGCAACCGCCACCGGCTACGGCAACAAGATCAAGACCTCCCAGCTCAGCTTTCCGCTCGCCACCCTCGCCGAGGTCTATGCCACCGCCGACTACGCCACCAGCGCCGCCAATCTCAGCGGCATGAGCTTCGCCACCGACACCGTGTTCTCCGACGGCACCAGCCTGCAGATCGCCAGCGTCAGCGGTACCACCGCCACCGGCTACACCGCCGCGCTCACGGTCGGCATCGCCGCCTGACGCCACCCCGGCGGCCACGCCGCCCGTCGCGCCAACACTTTGCGACATCGTGGCGCTTTCACCTGTAACGGAGGCCGGCTAAGATTGACGGTCTTTTGCCCGGCTCACCGATGAAGCTCCCCGACCGTTCCGACCTGTCACGCCTGTCCCTGGCGCGCGCCGCACGTCTCGGCCCCCTGCTGGCGTGGGGTGTCGCGCTCGCCGTCACGGCGTGGGTGGCGGTCGACCTCTTCTGGCGCTTCACCGCGCCGCGCCCGCCGGCCCTGCCCGTCGCCACCGAAGCCGACCCGCTACGGGCCGCCCAGGCCATCGCCAGCCGGCACCTGCTTGGCAAGGGCGCCGCCCCGGGCACGCCGGCCGCGGTGGCCGCCGCGCCGGGCCGCTACACCGTCCAGGCCGTCGTCACGGGCGCTGCCGGCCGCCCTGGCTGGGCTGTGATCGCCATCGACGGCGGTCCCCAGCAGGGCTTCGTCGAAGGCCAGGAAATCCGCCCGGGCGTCACCCTCGCCCGGGTCGCCGGCGACGGCGTCGAGCTCGCGCTGGGCGGCGCCCGCCAGCGGGTGGCCCTCGCCGATCGCGGCACACCCGGCACGCCGGGCGATCCGGCCATGCCGCCCGCCCAGCCGCTCCCCGACCAGTCTCCTCCCGTCGTGACCCTGCCATCCGCGCGGATGCATACCGAGGTCAACGCCGTCGACGCCAGCCAGCAGCCGCCCCAGGCCGGCTTCCCCTCGAATCTCCAGGCCCAGCCCTTTCCGAGCCCGCACAATCAATGAAACCTGCCCGCCGCAGCCCGGGATCTGCCCGTCACCCTCTCGCCCGCACGCTCGCCTTCAGTTGCGCCCTGGCCTTTGCCGCCGGCCTCGCCCTGCCGCCGGCCGCTGCCGTGGCCGCCGAGACCGACAGCCGCAGCAGCGCCGAGCCCGTCTCGCTCAACTTCGTGAATGCCGACATCGGCGCGGTGATCCAGGCCATCTCCAAGATCTCGGGGCGCAACTTCATCGTCGATCCGCGGGTCAAGGGCACCCTCAACATCGTCACCGCCCGCCCGGTGGCGCGCAACCTCACCTATTCGATCCTGCTCTCGGCGCTGCGCCTGCAGGGCTACACCGCGATTGAAGGCCAGGGCGTCACCAAGATCGTCCCCGAAGCCGACGCCAAGCTCCACGCCGTGCCGGTGGGCAAGGGCCAGGGCGCCGGCGGCGGCGACCGCCTGACCACCCAGGTGTTCAGCCTCAAGCACGAATCCGCCGCCCAGCTGGTGCCGATCATCCGGCCGCTGGTATCGCCCAACAACACCGTCACCGCCTACCCGGGCAACAACTCGCTGGTGGTCACCGACTACGCCGAGAACATCGGCCGCATCGCCCAGATCGTCGAATCCATCGATGTGCCGCAAACCGGCCTGCGGGTGATGACGCTCCAGCACGCCTCGGCCCTCGATCTCGCCCAGACCATCAACCGCCTGATGAACGACACCGGCGCCGCGGGCGTGGCCGGCGCAACCGGCGGCGTGGCGGGCGACGCCAGCCAGCGCGTCTCGGTGACGGGCGACCCGCGCACCAACAGCCTGCTGGTGCGCTCCGACAACCCGTCCAAGCTCAACGCCGTGCGCCAGCTGGTGGCCAACCTCGATCAGCCCGGGGCCAGCGGCAACATCCACGTGGTGTACCTGAAGAACGCCGAAGCCACCAAGGTCGCCCAGACCCTGCGCGCGGTGGTCACCGGCGAAGCTGGCGGCACCTCGGGCAGCAGCCAGAGCAGCTTCGGCAGCACCAACAGCAACAGCAGCACCGGCTCCAACTTCGGCAGCAGCAACACCACCGGCAGCCAGACCAGCACCACCGGCTTCGGCAACACTCCGTCGTTCAGCAACAGCAGCACCAACACCAGCGGCACCACCGGCAACGGCTTCATCCAGGCCGACCCGATGAGCAACGCGCTGATCATCACCGCCCCCGAGGCCATCTACAACAACCTGCGCAAGGTCATCGACCAGCTCGACCGGCGCCGCGCCCAGGTGTATGTCGAGGCGCTGATCACCGAAGTCAGCACCGAGAAGGCCGCCGAGATCGGCATCCAGTGGCAGGCCGGCAAGGTGGGCAACACCACCGCCTACGGCGGCACCAGCTTCAACTCCAGCGGCAACAACATCCTCAACCTCGCCGCCACCCTCGCCAGCAGCAGCTCCACCACGCTGCCGGGCAACGGCCTCAATCTGCTGCTGGGCGGTGGCACGGTGTCGGTGGGCGGGCGCGAGATCGCCAACCTCAACATGCTGGCCCGCTTCCTCGAATCGGACACCAAGGCCAACATCCTGTCCACGCCCAACCTGGTCACCCTCGACAACGAAGAGGCCAAGATCGTCGTGGGCCGCAACGTGCCCTTCGTCACCGGCACCTACACCACCACCTCCACCGGCGCCAGCAACCCCTTCACCACCGTCGAACGCAAGGACGTGGGCCTCACCCTGAAGGTCAAGCCGCAGATCTCCGAAGGCGGCACCGTGCGCCTGCAGATCTACCAGGAAGCCTCGGCGGTCATCGAATCCACCGCCACCAGCACCACCGGCCCGTCCACCACCAAGCGCTCCATCGAATCCACCGTGCTGGTGGACGACGGCGCGGTGATCGCCCTCGGCGGCCTGGTGGAAGATTCCTACTCCGGCGGCGTCGAGAAGGTGCCCGTGCTGGGCGACATCCCCTACCTCGGCCAGTTCTTCCGCTACGACTCCCGCAAGCGCGGCAAGACCAACCTGATCGTCTTCCTGCGCCCGGTCGTCCTGCGCGACGCCGCCGCCATCCAGGGCATTTCGGCCGAACGCTACAACTACATCATCGGCCAGCAGCGCGACCTCGACGACCCGCGCAACCTGATGCGCCGCGAACCCGGCGCGCCGCTGCTGCCCCCGCCGGGCAGCCCGCCCCCGGCCGTGCCCTACAACATGCCGCGCATCGACGCCCCCCCCGCGGCTGCGCCCGCGAGCACCACCACGGCGCCCGCCGCCAGCGGCTACAACCCATGACCAGCCCGGCCCTGCCCTACGCCTTCGCCAAGGCCCACGGCATCCTCGTCGCCGCGCAGGGGGCCGACCACGCCCAGCTGCTGCTGCGCGAAGGCGCCGACCTGTCGGCGCTGGCCGAAGTCCGGCGCACCCTGGGCCTGCCGCTCGCCATCGAGAACGTCTCCCGCGCCACCTTCGAGGCGCGGCTGTCCGAGGCTTACTCCGGCACCGACGGCAACGCCGCCGACGTGGTCGCCGACGTGGGCCAGGAGGTCGACCTCACCCAGCTCATGACCGAGCTGCCGGCCGTCGAGGATCTCCTCGAAACCCAGGACGACGCGCCGATCATCCGCATGATCAACGCGCTCCTCACCCAGGCCGTGCGCCAGTCCGCCAGCGACATCCACATCGAGCCCTACGAACGCAACTCGGTCGTGCGCTTTCGCCGCGACGGCGTGCTGGTGGATGTGGCCCAGCCCCACCGGGCGCTGCACGCCGCGATGGCCTCGCGGATCAAGATCATGGCCAGCCTCGACATCGCCGAGAAGCGCCTGCCGCAAGATGGCCGCATCGCCCTGCGCCTGGCCGGCCGGCAGGTGGACGTGCGCGTGTCCACGCTGCCCACCACCCACGGCGAGCGCATCGTGCTGCGCCTGCTCGACAAGGGCAGCGGCCAGCGCGGCCTCGACAGCCTGGGCATGGCCGCCGACACCGTCGCGCCGTTCGCCAGGCTGCTCGACCAGCCCCACGGCATCCTCCTCGTCACCGGCCCCACCGGCTCCGGCAAGAGCACCACGCTCTACGCCGCGCTGCAGGGCATGGACGCCAAGAGCCGCAACATCGTCACCGTCGAGGATCCGGTCGAGTACGACCTCCCCGGCGTCGGCCAGATCCAGGTCAACAGCAAGATCGACCTCAGCTTTGCCCGGGCGCTGCGCGCAATCCTCCGGCAGGATCCGGACGTGATCATGATCGGCGAGATCCGCGATCTCGAAACCGCCCAGATCGCTGTCCAGGCCAGCCTCACCGGCCACCTGGTGCTCGCCACCCTGCACACCAACGACGCCGCCTCGGCCGTCACGCGCCTGGTCGACATGGGCGTCGAGCCCTTCCTGCTCGCCTCCACCCTGCGCGGCGTGCTGGCCCAGCGCCTGGTGCGCCGCCTGTGCCCGGTGTGCCGCACATCCACGCCCGCCACCAGCGCCGACCGCAGCCTGCTCGGCCCCGGCAGCCCAGCCCAGCTGTGGCACGCCCCTGGCTGCCCGGATTGCGGCCACACCGGCTACGCCGGGCGCACCGGCATCTACGAGCTGATGGTCACCGACGACGCCCTCCAGCGCCTGATCCACACCGCGGCCGACGAAGCCGACCTGCGCGCCCACACCCGCCACCAGGGCAGCCGCAGCCTGCGCGACGACGGCCTGCGCCTGCTGGGCGAGGGCGTCACCTCGGCCGAAGAGCTCCTGCGGGTCACCCGGGATTAAGCGATGACCGCCTTCCGCTATCGCGCCGTGGACAACGCCGGCCGGGAATCCGCCGGCGTGCTCGAAGCCGACACCGGCAAGGCCGCCCGCGGCCTGCTGCGCGAGCGCGGGCTGTTCCCGCTCGAAGTCGCCTCGGTGGCCCAGGGCGCCGGCGACGGCAAGGCCGTCCGCCGCAAGCTCAAGGAAGCCGACCTCACCCTGCTCACCCGCCAGTGGGCCACGCTGCTGGCCTCCGGCCTCACCGTCGAGCAGGCGCTCGCCGCCCTCATCGAGCAGGCCGAAACCGAATCCACCCGCCAGCTGCTGGCCGGCGTGCGCTCCGAGATCCTCGCCGGCTACAGCCTGCGCGCCGCGCTCGATCGCTATCCGCAAGCCTTCACCACGCTCTACCGCGCCTCGGTGGCCGCCGGCGAGAAATCCGGCGAGCTCGCCCGGGTCATGAACCAGCTCGCCGACTACCTCGACCGCAGCCACGCCCTGCGCACCAAAACCCTCCAGGCCCTGCTCTACCCGGCCATCGTCGCCAGCGTGGCGATGCTGGTCATCGTCGGCCTGATGACCTACGTGGTGCCCCAGGTGGTCTCCGTCTTCCAGCAGAGCAAGCAGGCGCTGCCGCTCCTCACCCGGGTGCTCATCGTGGTGAGCAGCCTGCTGCGCGAATGGGGCTGGCTGATGATCCTCGCCATCATCGGCGGGCTCTTCGCCGGCCGCGCGGCGCTGCGGGATACCACCGTCAAGCGCCGCTGGGACGCCTGGCTGCTGCGCCTGCCGGTGCTCGGCCGCCACCTGCGCACCCTCGACGCCACCCGCTTCGCCAGCACCCTGTCAATCCTCGCCGGCAGCGGCGTGCCCCTGCTGGCCGCGCTGGACGCCGGCCGCCAGGTGATCAGCCGCCTGCCGCTGGCCGACGCCGTCGCCGCCGCCGCCGAGCGCGTCCGCGAGGGCCAGCCCCTGTCCCGCGCCCTGGGCGCCAGCCGCCAGTTTCCGCCGCTGCTCATCCACATGATCGCCAACGGCGAGGCCACCGGCCGCGTCGATGAACTCCTCGACCGCGCCGCCCGCCTCCAGCAGGCCGAACTCGAAAACCGCACCGCCACGCTCACCGCCCTCCTCGAACCCATCCTGCTGCTCATGATGGGCGGCTTCGTATTGGTAATCGTGATGGCGGTGATGCAACCCATCATCGAAATAAATACCTTGATGAAATAAGGAACCGCCATGCACAACGCCCCCCGCCGCGCCCGCGGCTTCACCCTGATCGAAGTGATGGTCGTCATCGTCATCCTCGGCGTGCTCGCCGCGCTGGTGGTGCCCAAGGTGATGAGCCGCCCGGACGAAGCCCGCGTCGTGGCCGCCAAGCAGGACATCTCGTCGATCATGCAGGCCCTCAAGCTCTACAAGCTCGACAACCGCCGCTACCCCAGCGCCGAGCAGGGCCTGCAGGCGCTGGTCACCAAGCCCGCCGCCGCGCCGGTGCCCGACAACTGGAAGTCCTACCTCGACAAGCTGCCGATGGACCCGTGGGGCAAGCCCTACCAGTACGTCATCCCTGGCCTCAAGGGCGAGGTGGACGTGATGAGCTTCGGCGCCGACGGCATCTCCGGCGGCGAAGGCTTCGACGCCGACGTCGGCTCCTGGAGCCTCTGACCTCATCCCGATGGCGGCAGGCCTCCGGCGCAGCTTCGACCATCCGTCCCGCGGCCCCGCGCCCGGACGCACCGCCGCGCCCCGCCGCCACGCCGGCTTCACCCTGATCGAAGTGATGGTGGTGCTGGTCATCATGGGCCTGATGGCCACCGGCATCAGCGTCGGCCTCGACAGCCTGCGCGGGCGCGACACCGATCAGGCCCTCAAGCGCCTGCGCCTGGTGCTCGAAGCCACCGCCGACCGGGCCGCCGTGCGTGGCCGGCCGATCGCCATCGAGTTCCTCCCCGACGGCTACCGCTTCTCCGCCCTCGACCCGGACGACAACTGGCGCCCGCTGATCGACCCGCCGGTGTTCACCGACCGCGCCGTGCCCGCCGGCGTCAGCTGGCTCGGCCTGCGCATCGACGGGCAGCCCGACGCCGCCACGCCGCGCCTGCAGTTCGGCACCCAGGCGCCCGAATACGAGCTGCGCGTCGCCACCCCTGGCGGCGAGGCCCGCTTCACCGGCAAGGCCAACGGCACGGTGCAGCTCGCCATGCCCGGCGCCAACCGCTCATGACGCGCCCCGCCCGCGGCTTCACGCTGCTCGAAACCCTGGTCGCCCTGGCCATCCTCGCCATCGCCCTCACCGCGGCGTTCCGGGCGATGGGCGTCACCGCCCAGTCGTCGGGCGAGCTGCGCGAACGCCTGATCGGCGACTGGGTGGCCGAAAACCGCCTCGCCGAGCTGCGCGCCACCCGCGCCTGGCCCAACCCCGGCATCAACGAGGGCACCGCCGAGCAGGCCGGGCGCACCTACCGCTGGCGCGAGGACGTCAAGAACACCGCCAACCCGCTGTTCCGCCGGGTCGATCTGTCGGTCTTCGGGCCGGATTCCGGCGACCACGCCATCTCCCGCCTGTCCGGCTACGTGGCGAGGCCGCTGCAATGAGCGCCGCCCGGCCGTCCGAAGGCGCTCGCGCCGAAGCCGCAGGCGGAGGCCGTCCCCCCCTCGCAGCTCACCGCCAGCGCGGCCTCACCCTCATCGAGCTGATGGTCGCCCTGTCGGTCTTCGCGGTGCTGGGCGTGCTGTCCTACCGGGCGCTGTCGGAAGTCGCCAACAGCCACACCCGCCTCGAAGCCAGCTTCGAACGCTGGCGCGCCATCAACCGCAGCATCCAGCGCATCGACACCGATCTGCTGCAGGCTGTCTCCACCACCGGCCGCAATGCCGGCCAGCCGGGGGCCGACGGCGCCACACCCGGCGGCACCCCGGCCCCGAC
The DNA here is from genome assembly GCA_023150095.1 of Zoogloea sp. Classification (GTDB taxonomy): domain Bacteria; phylum Pseudomonadota; class Gammaproteobacteria; order Burkholderiales; family Rhodocyclaceae; genus Zoogloea. The sequence goes on from JAKLLO010000010.1 coordinate 36,378, forward strand.
CGTGCGAAGCACCACCGCCGCGCCCATGCTCCTCACCCGCGCGGCCAGCGGCGGGCCGGAGTTCCAGTTCCTGCGCCTCGACGACACCCGCGGCGTGCGCCGGGTCGGCTACCGGCTGGTGGATGGCCGCCTCGAATGGCTGCGCTGGAGCGGCCGCGACGCCCTCGGCGATCCCGACGTCGAACCCCTGCTCGACAAGGTGCGCGGCGTGCGCTGGCGCTTTCTGCTCAACAACAACCGCCTCGACGCCTGGCCGCCGGGCGACACCCGCGCCCCCCTGCCCGACGCAGTGATCCTCGAACTCGACCTGGAAGGCACCGGCGTCCTCACCCGCGTGATCGCCCTGCGCTGATGCAGCCCAACCGTTCCGCTCCCCGCCCCCACGCCGGCCCCCAGAAGGGCGCCGCGGTGATCCTCGCCCTTCTCACGGTGGCGCTGGTGGCCGGGCTCGCCGCCGCCTCGGTGGGCGACCTGGGCGTGGCGATGGATCAGGTCGCCGGCCGGCACGACCAGGCCCAGGCCCGCCAGCTCGCCCGCGGCGCGGTGGACTGGGCGCGCAACGTGCTGTCCGAAGACGCCCGCACCAGCCAGGTGGATCACCTGGGCGAAGCCTGGGCCGTCAAGGTGCCGCCCACGCCGGTCGAGGAAGGCGAGGTCAGCGGCGAGCTGCAGGAGCTCTCCGGCCGCCTCAACCTCAACAACCTCGCCAGCGACGGCGCCGACATCGTCGAGGTGGAGCGCTTCCAGCGCCTGCTGTCGCAGGTCGGCGTCGCCGACGCCGACGCCCTCAACCTCACCGCCGCACTGCTCGACTGGCTCGACGCCGACGACACCCCGCGCCTGCCCGGCGGCGCCGAAGCCGGCTGGTACGGCGCCCAGACGCCGGCCCGCCGCGCCGCCAACGGCCCGCTGGTGGCGGTGTCCGAGCTGCTCCAGGTGCGCGGCTTCACCCCGCAGCTGGTGGCCCGCCTCACGCCCTTCGTGGCCGCCGTGCCGCCGGGCTCCACCGTCAACGTGAACACCGCCCCGGCCGAGGTGCTCGCCGCCGTGGTGCCCGATCTGTCCCTCGACGCCGCCCGCCTGCTGGTCGTCCAGCGCAGCCGCGCGTGGTTCAAGGATGTAAACGACTTCAAGGCCCGCCTGCCCTCGCCGGATCTCCAGCCCGATCTCACCCGACTCTCCGTCACCAGCCGCCACTTCCTGGCCACCGGCCGCGCCCGTTACGGCGTGGCCATGGTGCGCATGGAAGTGCTGCTCGAACGCAGCCAGAACTGGTCCACCATCGTCTGGCAAAAACTGCTGTGATACGCCCATGAGTACCCGCCTCCTCCTCGCCATCGACGAACACTGGCCCGCCCGCCCCGACTGCCCGTGGGTGCTCCTCGGGCCGGACGGCAAGCCGCTCTCCGAAGGCCACTCCGAACCCCGCCACTGGCCCGCCGCCGCCGAGTGCGAACTCGTCCTCACCGGCCCCCAGTGCCTGTGGCTCGAGGTGCCCCTGCCCCGCGGCGCCCGGCGCGACCTGCCGCGCCTGCTGGCCTACGCGCTCGAAGACCGGCTGCTGAAAGATCCGGACACCCAGCACCTCACCGTCAGCCACCGCCGCCCCGCCGACGACGGCGAACGTGACCTGGCCGGCGTGCTGGTGGTTTCCCGGGATCGCCTGCGCCAGCTCGTCGCCCAGTTCGCCGCCATCGGCCGCCCCGCCCGCAAGGCCTGGGCCGAGATCCAGACCGCCCCCGCCGGCGAAGGCTGGCACCTCAGCCTGTCCCCCACCGGCGCCATCCTGCGCACCGGCAGCGGTAGCGGTGTGGCCCTCGACGCCGACATCCTCGCCCCGCTGCTCGCCCAGCAGGCCGCCACCGCCCGCGCCGCCAACACCGCGCCGGGGCAAGTGGAGCTGCACCTCGCGCCGGCCACGCCGGCACCCGATCTCGCCCCCCTGCAGGCCGACACTGGCCTCGCCATCACCACCGGCGCAGCCTACCGCTGGTGGCAGGGCGTCGACCGCAAGGCCGCCAACCTGCTGCAGGGCGAGTTCGCCTTCCGCGACGCCAGCACCGGCTGGCTCGGCAAGCTCAAACCGGCGGTGGCGCTGGGCTGCGGCGCGCTGGCCGTGTGGCTGACGGTCAACATCGGCGAGGTGCTGTGGCTGCGTCATCAGGTGGGTCAGCTGGGCGACCGGATCGAGCGCGTCTATCGCAGCACCTTCCCCAACGGCCCGGTGGTCGCCCCCGCCGCCCAGATGCGCCAGCAGCTCAACCTCGAGCGCGGCCGCCACGGCCTGCTCCGCGACGACGACGCCCTGGCCCTGCTGGCCCAGGCCGCCGAAGCCCTCGGCACCGACGCCGCCGGCGGCATCGCCGCGGTGCGCTTCGAGGAAGGCCGCCTCGACCTGACCCTCACCGGCCCCGCCGCCGCCCGCGCCGAAGCCGTGGTCGGTCTCCTCGCCAGCCGCGGCCTGCTCGCCAACCTGCGCGCCGACGGCGCCACGCCCCACCTGCTGCTGCGCCGGGAGAACCTGCAATGAGCGCCCCCACGCCCCTCGCCCAGGCCGCCAGCGGCCCGATCACCCGCCTCGCCACCGCCTGGCAGGCCCGCAACCCTCGGGAGCGCACGCTGCTGATCGCTGCGGCCACCGTCATCGGCGTGGCGCTGGTCGTCAATCTGCTCGACTGGAGCCGCAGCGAGCGCACCCGCCTGGGCCGCAGCCTGCCCCGCGCCGAAGCCCAGCTGGAGCAGGTGCAGGAATCCGCCACCGAAATCGCCCGCCTGCGCGCCCAACCCGTGCCCCAGCGCCCCGCCGGCCCGGCCCTGCTCGAGATGGTGCAGGCCTCGGCCAAGACCCGCGGCCTCGGCCTCGCCATCCAGACCATGGGCGACGGCCTGCAGGTCAAGGGCCAGGCCGGCTTCGACGAGCTCGTCGCCTGGCTCGCCACCCTCCAGAAAGACCAGGGCCTGCGCGTGGCGCGGATGGAGCTCCAGCAGCAGGGCCCCACCGCCAGCGTCGATCTGGCGCTGGTGGCCGGCAGCAACTGATGGCCGGGAACGACACCTCCCCCCCTGTGGGGGCGGCTTCAGCCGCCCTTCGCGCGTTGCTCAGGCACCTACGGCGGGCGAGCGTCCGTGGGCGACTGAAGTCGCCCCTACAGGCGCCCTGCAAATCATCCCGGCATGACGTGCCGCGTCACCCTCCATGCTCCGCAAGCTGCTGATCTTCCTCGCCTTCGCCCTCGCCTTCGCCCTCGCGCTGCTCGTCGCCAAGGCGCCGGCGCGGCTGAAGCGCCGCCCGCGTCGATCTGATCCGGGTGGCGGGCTGCGGACGAGAAACCACACGTCCCTCCCTGTGGGGGCGGCTTCAGCCGCCCTTCGCGCGTTGCTCAGGCACCTGCGGCGGGCGAGCGTCCGTGGGCGACTGAAGTCGCCCCTACAGGCGCCCCCGCAGGCGCCCTGCAAATCATCCCGGCCTGACGTGCCGCGTCACCTTCCATGCTCCGCAAGCTACTGACCTTCCTCGTCTTCGCCCTCGCGCTGCTCGTCGCCAAGGCGCCGGCGCGGCTGGTGGATGGGCTCGTCGCCCGCGCCACTGACGGCGGGCTGCGTCTGCAGCAGGCCGAAGGCAGCCTGTGGCACGGCCGCGGCGTGCTGGCCAGCCGCGACGCCAGCGGGCGCAGCCTCACCCCGTGGCTGCCCCTGGCCTGGGATTTCGACACCGCCGCCCTCGGCCGGCTGGCCGTGGGCTGGACCTTCTCCAGCAGCGGCAGCCCCATCGGCGCGGTCGAGGCCTCGGCCAGCGGTGTCGCCATCAACCGGCTCGCCCTCCACGCCCCCGCCGACACCGCCCTGTCGTCCATTCCCCACCCGGCCGCCCGGGCCGGCTGGCAGGGCGACCTGACCCTCGAGGCGCCCACCTGGCAGTGCCCGCCCGACGGCCGCTGCACGGGCGAAGCCCGCCTGCTGTGGCGCGGCGCCCGCAGCGCGCTGTTCCCCGGCCGCCAGTTTGGCGACTACGAGCTGCGCGTCACCGCCCGCAGCGGCGACCTGCGCTTCCAGCTCGCCACCCTGGCCGGCGCCATCCAGGCCAGCGGCCAGGGCGAGGCCCCCTACGGCAAGCTGCCGCGCTTCGACGGCCGCATCAGCGGCGACCCGGAGTTCCTCTCCCGGCTGCCCGCCATCGCCGGCGGCGCCGCCCGCGCCACCGGCCAGCCGGGGCAGTTCGAAATCCACTGGCCGCCCCGGTGAAATCCGTCACGACGCGCTGTCACCCGCATCCGCCAGAATTGAAAGTTCATTCCAACCGACTACAACCGCGATCCACGCCATGAATCCGATCCAAGCCGCCCGCGCCGCCGGCCAGCAAGTCTGGCTCGACAACCTGTCCCGCTCGCTCATCCAGTCCGGCGAGCTTGCCCGCCACATCGAAGCCGGCGTGGCCGGCGTCACCACCAACCCGGCGATCTTCCACAAGGCCATCGCCGAGGGCCAGGACTACCGCCCCGCCCTCGACGCCATGAACGGCGAAAACCTGAGCGCCGAAGCCCGCTACGAGCGGCTGGTGATCGAAGACGTGCAGCGCGCCTGCGACGTGATCCGCCCGGTTTTTGACGCGAGCAACGGCGACGCCGGCTACGTGAGCCTGGAAGTCTCCCCGGCGCTGGCCGACGACGAAGCCGGCACCGTGGCCGCCGCCCGCCGTCTGCGCGCCGCCGTCGCCCGCGACAACCTGCTGGTGAAGATCCCCGCCACCGCCGCCGGCGTGCGCGCCATCGAAACCCTCACCGGCGAAGGCCTCAGCATCAACGTCACGCTGATGTTCTCGCTGGCCCACGTGGACGCCGTCGCCGGCGCCTACCAGCGCGGCCTCAACAAGCTCGCCGCCGCCGGTGGCGACCTGAGCCGCGTGCGCTCGGTGGCCAGCGTGTTCCTGTCCCGCTGGGACAGCCTGATCGACAAGCAGCTCGACGACATCGGCACGCCCGAAGCCCTGGCCCTGCGTGGCAAGGCCGGCGTGGCCCTGGCCCGTCAGGCCTACCAGCGCTATCTGGCGCGCTTCCACGGCGCCGGCTTCGCGGCCCTCGCCGCCAAGGGCGCCCGGCCCCAGAGCATGCTGTGGGCGAGCACGGGCACCAAGAACGCCGCTTACTCCGACCTGATGTACGTCGAGCCGCTGATCGGGCCCGAAACCGTCAACACCCTGCCCGACGCCACCCTCGCCGCCTTCGCCGACCACGGCAAGGTGACGCCGGGCAGCATCACCGCCGACGTGGAGGCGTCCGCCGCCCACATCGCCGCGCTGGCCGCCCTGGGCCTCGACATGAACCAGCTCGGCGAACGCCTGCAGGCCGACGGCCTCGCACAGTTTGCGGTGGCCTTCGGCAAGCTGCTCGAACTGACGGCCTGAACCTGACCGGCAAGGGGCGGCCCCGGTCTCCCCTGCCCTCCCCACCGGGCGCGTCCGCGCCCCGCTCCCTTCTGCTCTCCCCCATCACCCGCACCGCCCAGCGACCGACGGGCACGGCCCGGCGCATGGGCTAGAATCACGCTTTCGCAAAAGCTGATACACAAGGATTCCCATGCCCACCTCCGGCACCCTCATCCTCCGCGAGGCCTACCAGCCCCTGGCCTATGGCGTCGAGACGGTCGATCTCGATTTCAACCTCGATCCCCAGGCCACCGTCGTCACCAGCCGCCTCAAGTGCGTGCGCAATCCGGATGCCGCCGCCGGCCCGGTGGTGCTGTTTGGCGAGGCGCTGGAGCTGGTGTCCATCGCCATCGACGGCGCCGCGCCGGCCGAAGGCCAGGTGCGCGAGACGGAATCCGGGCTCGAGGTGGATGTGAGCGCCGACGAGGTGGTGCTCACCATCGTCACCCGCATCAACCCGTCCGCCAACCTCACGCTGTCCGGGCTGTACCAGTCCCGCGGCGGCTTCTTCACCCAGTGCGAGGCCGAAGGCTTCCGCCGCATCACCTATTTCCCGGACCGTCCCGACGTGATGGCCCGCTACACCGTGCGCCTGGAGGCCGACGCCGCCACCTGCCCGGTGCTGCTCTCCAACGGCAACCTGCTCGAAACCGGCACGCTGCCTAACGGCCGTCACTTTGCCCGCTGGGAAGACCCCTTCCTCAAGCCGTCCTACCTGTTTGCGCTGGTGGCCGCCGAGCTGTCGGCGCTGGAGCGCACCGTCACCACCATGAGCGGCCGCGACGTGCTGCTGCAGGTCTGGGTCGAGGCGCGCGATCTCGACCGCGTTTCCCACGCGATGGATTCACTGATCCACTCGATGCGCTGGGACGAGGAAGTCTTCGGGCTGGAGCTCGACCTTGACCGCTTCATGATCGTCGCCGTGTCGGATTTCAACATGGGCGCCATGGAGAACAAGGGCCTCAACATCTTCAACACCAAGTACGTGCTGGCCAACCCGGATACCGGCACTGATCTGGACTTTGAAAACGTCGAGAGCGTCGTCGCCCACGAATACTTCCACAACTGGACGGGCAACCGCGTCACCTGCCGCGACTGGTTCCAGCTCACGCTGAAGGAAGGCCTCACCGTCTTCCGCGACCAGCAATTCACCGCCGACATGATGGCGCGGGCGTCGGATTCGCCGGCCGCCGCCGCATCCGCCCGGGCCGTCACCCGCATCGCCAACGTGCGCGGCCTGCGCAGCGGGCAGTTCCCCGAAGATGCCGGCCCGATGGCCCACCCGATCCGCCCGGACAGCTACCAGGAGATCAACAACTTCTACACCGCCACGGTGTATCAGAAGGGCGCCGAGGTGATCCGGATGATCCTCACCCTGCTGGGCCGCGAAGGCTTCCGCAACGGGATGGACCTCTACTTCTCGTACCACGACGGCCAGGCCGTCACCTGCGACGACTTCGTGGGCTGCATGGCCGAGGCCAACGGCGCCGATCTCGACCTCTTCATGCGCTGGTACAGCCAGGCCGGCACGCCGCGCCTGAAGGCCGAAGGCGCCTGGGATGCCGCCACCGGCACCTACACCCTCACCCTCAGCCAATCCACCCCGCCGACGCCCGGCCAGCCCGACAAGCTGCCCCTGCACATCCCGGTGGCCGTGGGCCTGATCGGGCCGGACGGCGCCGACCTGCCGCTGCGCCTTGAAGGCGAGGCCAACGCCGGCGACACCACCCGCGTGCTCAACCTCAAGGAGGCCAGCCGCAGCTGGCGTTTCACCGGCCTCGCGGCCGAGCCGGTGCCGTCGGTGCTGCGCGGCTACTCCGCGCCGGTGATCCTGGAGATCGACGAGAGCGACGAGCGCCTCGCCTTCCGCATGGCCCATGACGCCGACCCGTTCAACCGCTGGGATGCCGCCCAGCGCTTCATGGAGCGCGTCGTGCTGGGCCTCGCCGCCGACGCTGCCGCCGGCCGCAAGCTGGAAGTGCCCCAGGCCTTCGGCCACGCCTTCCGCGCGCTGCTGGTCAATGAAAGCCTCGACCCGGCCTTCGTCGCCGAAACCCTGGCCCTGCCGTCCGAAGCCTATCTGCTGGAGCGCATGCAGCCGGCCGACCCGGCGCCGCTCCGCGCCGCGCTGATCCACCTGATGCGCGAAGTCGGGCAGGCCATGCAGGCCGACTTCCTCGGCCGCTACCTGGATCTGGAAGTCGAAGGCGAATACCGCTACCACCCGGCCGACGCCGGCAAGCGCAGCCTGCGCAACCTGTGCCTGCGCTATCTCGCCGCCTGGGGTGGCCCCACCGCCATCGACCTGGCCGTCAAGCAGTTCGAGCACGCCGGCAACATGACCGAGCGCTACGGCGCCCTGGCCGCGCTGGTGCAGAGCGACGCCCCCCAGCGCACCGAGGCCCTGGCCGCCTTCCACGACCGCTACAGCGATGACGCGCTGGTGCTCGACAAGTGGTTCATGCTCCAGGCCACCGCCTGGCGCTGGTCCGACGCCGCGCCCGCCACGCTCGATCAGGTGCGCGCGCTGATGGGCAACCCGGCCTTCAGCCTCTCCAACCCCAACAAGGTGTATTCGCTCCTGGGCGGTTACTTCAAGAGCAACGCCGCCGAGTTCCACCGGCCCGACGGCGCCGGCTACGCCTTCTGGGCCGAGCAGGTGGTGGCGCTCGACCGCAACAACCCGCAGGTCGCCTCGCGCATGGCCCGGGCGCTGGAAGGCTGGCGCAAGTTCACGCCGGAGATCCAGGCCCGCATCCGCGTGGCGCTGGAGCAGGTCGCCGCCACCGAAGGCCTGTCGCCGGACGTGGCCGAGATCGTCGGCAAGGCCCTGGGCTGAGGCCCGCCCCGGGCAGCCGCCGGCATGATCGGCGCTGCCCGGAATAGGTTTTCGTCATTCATCCGGGCCCGGCAGTGGCATCTGCCGCAGCCGGCTGTCCGGGCGGGCGGCACCCCGGCGACGGCTCCGGTATCATGGGCGACCTTCAAAATTTTTGCAGCGCGGCAAATGGAACTCCTCACCACCTTCATCGACATCGTCCTGCACCTCGACGTGCATCTGGCGGCCCTCACCGCCCAGTACGGCACCTGGATCTACATGATCCTGTTCCTCATCATCTTCTGCGAGACCGGGCTGGTGGTTTTCCCCTTCCTGCCGGGCGATTCGCTGCTCTTCGTGGCCGGTGCGCTGGCCGCCACCGGCGGCATGGACATCTGGGTGCTGTGCGCGGTGCTGCTGACCGCCGCGGTGCTGGGCGACAACACCAACTACTGGATCGGCCACACCATCGGGCCCAAGGTGTTCCGCTGGGAGAACTCCCGCTTCTTCAACCGTGCGGCCTTCGACAAGACCCACTCCTACTTCGAATCCCACGGTGGCAAGACCATCATCATCGCCCGCTTCCTGCCGCTGCTGCGCACCTTCGCCCCCTTCGTGGCCGGCGTGGCGCGCATGACCTACGCCCGCTTCGTGGCGCTGGATTTCCTCGGCGGCTTCATCTGGATCTTCTCCCTGTGCTGGCTGGGCTACGGCTTCGGCAACATGCCGGTGGTGAAGAAGAACCTGTCGGTGGTGATCCTCGGCATCATCGCCATCTCGCTGCTGCCGGTCGCCATCGGCTGGCTCAAGGGCCGTCGCGCCCAGGCGGCGGGCTGAGGCTGCAAGCATGAAAAACATCGTCATCCTGATCTCCGGCCGGGGCAGCAACATGGAAGCCATCGTCCGGGCGCAGATCCCCGGCGTGAAGATCGCCGCCGTCATCTCCAACCGGCCCGACGCCGCCGGCCTGGCCTTTGCCGCCAGCCACGGCATTACCGCCCAGGTGGTCGATCACAAGGCCTACCCCAGCCGCGAGGCCTTCGACGCCGCGCTGGCCGAGACCATCGACGCCCACCATCCCGATCTGGTGGTGCTGGCCGGCTTCATGCGCGTGCTCACCGACGGCTTCGTGGGGCGCTACAACGGCCGCCTGCTCAACATCCACCCCAGCCTGCTGCCGTCATTCCCGGGCCTCCACACCCACCAGCGCGCGCTGGACGCCGGCGTGCGGGTGGCGGGCACCACGGTGCATTTCGTCACCCCGACCCTCGACTGCGGCCCCATCGTGATCCAGGCCGTGGTGCCGGTGCTGGATGGCGACGACGAAGCCGCGCTGGCCGCCCGGGTGCTGGTGCAGGAACATCGCATCTACCCCCAGGCCGTGCGCTGGTTCGTCGAGGATCGCCTCTGCCTCACCGCCGATGGCAAGGTGCGGGTGACCAACGAACCCACCGGCCCCGCCGGCTGGACGGTACCGCCCGTCGAGGGCTGACCGGCGCATCGTGGGCGACACGCGAAACCGCAGCCTGTGGATCGCCGTCTGCGTGTCGGCGGTGGTGCACCTGGCCGTGCTGCTGATCCCCGGCTGGCGCCTGCCCAGCGAGGAAGCCAACGTGCTGCCGCCCCTCGACGCGCGCCTCGCGCCCCTGCCCAAGCCCAGCATCCGCCCGGCGGACGACAAGAAACGCGTGGTCCTGGGCGACGCTCCCGCCCCCCGCCCGAAACCCAAGGCCCGCAAACCCGCCCGCCCGGCCGAGCCCCAGCCCGCCACCGGCCCGGTGGCCAGCATCGCCCCCGATCCCGTTTCGGGCAGCGGCACCGAAAGCACCGAGGATGCCGTCGCCGCCATCGACGCCCCGCCCGCCGACACCACTCCGCCCGACCCGGCGCCCGAAACCGAAACCGGCAAGGGCGGCGAGGGCAAGACCGGCAAGCCCGCCGGCCCCGGTATCGCCGAGCTGTGGGCTTCGTCGGGCAAGGTGCAGTACAACGTGATCCGCGGCGAGCGCAATTTCATCATCGGCCGCACCACCCACGCCTGGACCCACGACGAAGAGCACTACTCGATGGAGACGGTGATCGAAACCTCCGGCCTCGTCGGGCTGATCAAGCCCTTCCGGATGGTCCAGCGCAGCGAGGGGCGGATCGGGCCGAAGGGCCTGCTGCCCGAGAAATTCACCGTCGAGCGCGACGGCCAGATGAAGGAGCGCGCCGATTTCGACTGGTCCTCCGCCAAGGTCGTGCTGGTAGCCGGCAACCGCCAGCGGGAGTTCTCCATCGCCGAGGGCGACCAGGACGTGCTTTCGCTGATGCACCACCTATCCTTCCAGCCCGACGGCCCGCTGCGCGCCGAGCTGCTGGTGGTCACCGGCAAGAGCGCGGTGCGCTCGGTGATCGAGAACCTCGGCATCGAGGAGCTGGATATCCCCGCCGGCAAGGTTTCGGCCTACCATCTCGGCAGCACGGGCCACCGGGGCGAGCTCAAGATCGACATCTGGCTCGCCCGCGATTACGCCAACCTGCCGGTGCGCCTCAAGATCACCGACAAGAACGGCGAGGTGCTCGATCAGGTGGCCACCGGCGTCGATCTCGGCGCCCGGGCTGCCGCCGGGGAGTGACTTCGGTTTAGACTCCGCCCCCGGGCCGCCTTCGCGCCGCCCCCGCCGGGCACCGCCCGGCCTACAGAACACCGCAATCAGTATCGGATTTCCATGACCATTACCGCCGCCCAGATCCAGTCCGCCAGCCAGGCCCTCCGTTCCGTCCTGCGCTTCGACTACCCCGCCGACTCGGTGCTGTCCCGTTATTTCCGCGACCTGCGCGAGCTCGGCGCCCGCGACCGGGCCTTCGTGGCCGAGGCAGGGTATGGCGTGCTGCGCCGCCTGCGCACCCTCGAGCGCCTGTGCGGCGAGGACGTCTCGACCCGCAAGCTGGTGCTCGCCTGGCTCGCCCGCGTCGAGGGCCTCACCCTCCGCCAGCTGGGCGACGGCCTGCACGGCCGCGACACCGATTTCTTCACCCAGGTGAAGGGCCGCGAGATCGGCGAGCTGAGCTTCGCCGAGAGCGCCGACCTGCCCGACTGGCTGGCCGAGCGCCTGCTGGCTACCCGCAGCGAGGCCGAGGTGCTGGCCCTCGCCCAGAGCCTCAACCGCCCGGCACCCCTCGACCTGCGCGCCAACAGCCTCAAGCTCGACCGCGACGCGCTGGTTGAAAAGCTCCGCGCCGACGGCATCGCCTGCGCCCCGGGCCGCTACTCGCCGCTCGCCGTGCGCCTCGAAGGCAAGCCGGCGCTGCAGAAGCACCCGCAGTTCCTCGACGGCAGCTTCGAGGTGCAGGACGAAGGCAGCCAGCTGCTGGGCTTCCTGCTCCAGCCCAAGCGCGGCGAGATGGTCGTGGACTTCTGCGCCGGCGCCGGCGGCAAGACCCTGCTGCTGGGCGCGCTGATGCGCAACTCCGGCCGCCTGTACGCCTTTGACGTGTCCGACAAGCGGCTCTCCAAGCTCAAGCCGCGGATGGCCCGCTCGGGCCTGTCCAACATCCACCCGGTGGTGATCGCCAGCGAGAACGACCCGCGGGTCAAGCGCCTCGCCGGCAAGATCGACCGGGTGCTGGTGGATGCCCCGTGCAGCGGCCTCGGCACCCTGCGCCGCAACCCCGATCTCAAATGGCGCCAGAGCCCCGAGGCGCTGGCCGAGCTCACCGTCAAGCAGGCCGCGATCCTGGCCAGCGCCGCCCGCCTCGTGAAGCCGGGCGGCCGGCTGGTGTACGCCACCTGCAGCATCCTGCCCGAAGAGAACGAGGCCATCGTCGCCGCCTTCCTCGCAGCCAACCCGGGCTTCGTGGCCCTGAGCGCCGAAGAGGTGCTGGGCAAGCAGGGCATCGAGATCGTCTGCGGCGAACAGCTGCGCCTCACCCCCGCCGCCCACGACACCGACGGCTTCTTTGCCGCGGTGCTGGAGCGCCAGGCCTGATGCACTTCCGCCAACTGGGCTGGCTGGCCCTCGTGCTGGCCGCCCAGGTGACGGCGGCCCCCGAACGCGAACCCACGATCAACCTGCCCGCCCACGGGCGGGTTGAACTCGCCTTCTCCCCCTGGAACGACCCCGAGCAGGCCCTGCTCGAGGCGATCGACGGCGCACGGGAACAAATCCTGGTGCAGGCCTATCTGTTTACGAGCAAGCCCCTCGCCCGGGGCCTGATCGCCGCCCACCGCCGCGGCGTTCGCGTCGAGGTGCTGCTGGACGCCGAATCCAACCGGCCCAACTCCCCCAGCGTGCTGCCCGATCTACTCAACGCGGGTATTCCCGTGGCGGTCGAAACACGTTACAACATCGCCCACAACAAGCTGATGATCATCGACCCGGCCTCGCGTCACGGGGCGGTGGCCACCGGCTCGTACAACTTCACCCGCTCTGCGCGGGTGGCCAACGCCGAGAACATGCTGATCCTGCGCGACAACCCCGCGCTGGCCCAGGCTTACGCCCGCAACTGGCAGCGCCACCGGGCCGAGGCCCTGCGCCTGGACAGCCTGGACGATCTGCCGGCAAAACGAGGGAAACAGGATGGAAGAGAATCAGATCGCTGAACTGCTGATCGACTTGTGGAAGGACGTGCAGCAACCGGCCATCTTCTGGCAGGTTGGCGCGCTGGCCGTGTGCCTGCTGGTGGCCGGGCTCATCACCCGCCAGATCAAGGGCGTGCTGCGCCGCCGCCGCGAAGCCAACCCCAGCCTGGCCGGCGCCGGCGAGGAAGGCCTGCGCCGGGTGATCTTTCCGCTCACCGCGCTGGCGCTGGTGGTGGTGGCGCGGATCATCCTCGGCCACTGGCACCACGTGAACCTCTTCAAGCTCGCCGTGCCGCTGCTGGGCGCGATGGCGGCCATCCGGCTCACCGTGCATGCCCTCAAGCGCAGCTTTCCCAAGGCCGGCTGGCTGGCCAGCTTCGAGCGCTTCTTCGCCACCGCCGCATGGATTGTGGTGGCCCTGCAGATCATCGGCGTGCTGCCCACGGTGATCGACGGGCTGGAGCAGATCGGCTTCACCGTCGGCAAGGCCCGGATCAACCTGTGGATGCTGCTGCAGGGCGCGCTCACGGTGATGGTCACCATGCTGGCGGCGATGTGGGCCGCGGGCGTGCTCGAAAACCGCCTGATGCGTACCGAGGGGCTCGATTCCAACCTCCAGCTGGTGTTCGCGCGGCTCTCCAAGGCGCTGCTGCTGGTGCTGGCGGTCACCATCAGCCTGCCGCTGGTGGGCATCGACCTCACCGCCCTGTCGGTGTTCGGCGGTGCGCTGGGCGTGGGCCTGGGCCTGGGCCTGCAGAAGATCGCCGCCAACTACGTGGCCGGCTTCATCCTGCTGCTGGACCGCTCGATCCGCATGGGCAACCTGATCTCGGTGGGCACCGAGCGCGGCGTGGTGAGCCAGATCACCACCCGCTACACCGTGCTCAAGGGCATGACCGGCATCGAATCCATCGTCCCCAACGAGACCCTGGTGGGCTCGGTGGTGCAGAACGAGACCTTCACCGATCCCAAGGTGCGCATCGCGCTGCCGATCCAGGTGAGCTATGCCACCGATCTCGAGAAGGCCATGGCGATCCTCGTCGAGGCCGCCCACCACCAGCCGCGGGTGATGAAGGACCCGGCCCCCGGCGCCTTCGTCGAGGCCTTCGCCGACAGCGGCATCAACCTGCAGCTGGGCTTCTGGATCCGCGATCCGGCCGAGGGCACGCTGGGCATCCGCTCGGCGATCAACCTCGAGATCTGGCGGCGCTTCAAGGCCGAAGGCATCGAGATTCCCTTCCCCCAGCGCGAGGTACGGATCCTCGGCGACGTGGCGGTGTCGACTAAAGACAACCCGGTTACCTGACGATAAGGGCTAAACCGCTGATCTGCCTTGGTTTGCCCACGGTGCTCGACTAGAATCCGGCGGCTCAACCCAATATTTCAAGGAACGCACTGCCGATGTTCTCCGGACTGCTCGATCTGCCCTGGTGGGGCTACGTTGTCGTCACGCTGGCGATGACCCATGTCACCATCGCCTCGGTCACCATTTTCCTGCACCGTCACCAGGCGCACCGGGCGCTCGACCTGCACCCCCTGCCGGCCCTGTTCTTCCGTTTCTGGCTGTGGCTCACCACCGGCATGGTCACCAAGGAGTGGGCGGCCATCCACCGCAAGCACCACGCCAAGTGCGAAACCGCCGAAGACCCCCACAGCCCGCAGATCCACGGCATCAACAAGGTGCTGTGGACCGGCGTGTTCCTGTACGTGAAGGAAGCCCGCAACAAGGAGACCATCCAGCGCTACGGCCACGGCACGCCGGATGACGCCTTCGAGCGCAAGCTGTTCTCGCGCTTTCCCAAGTCCGGCATCCTGGTGATGCTGGCGGCCGACCTGCTGCTGTTCGGCATCTGGCCGGGCGTGCTGATCTGGGGCGTGCAGATGGTGTGGATCCCCTTCTGGGCGGCCGGCGTCATCAACGGCCTGGGCCACTTCTGGGGCTACCGCAACTACAACTGCTCCGACGCCTCCACCAACCTCATCCCGTGGGGCATCCTGATCGGCGGCGAAGAGCTCCACAACAACCACCACAGCTTTGCCACCTCGGCCAAGCTGTCGGCCCGCTGGTACGAGTTCGACATCGGCTGGATGTACATCCGCATGCTCGAGATCCTCGGCCTCGCCCACGTCAAGAAGACCATCCCGACGCCGCGCTTCGGCGCCGCCAAGGCCCGCGCCGACTTCGACACCCTCCAGGCCATCATCACCCACCGCTACGACGTGATGACCCGCTACGTGCAGGGCCTGAAGGCCATCGCCCAGGAAGAGTTCGCCGCCCTCAAGGCCCAGTCCGAAGGCAAGTTCACCGTGGCCGAGCTGCGCCGCTGGCTGGCCGCCGAAGAAGGCCAGCTGTGCGCAGAGGAGCGCCAGCGCCTGGCCACCGTGCTGAAGGACAGCAAGCGCCTCGAAACCGTGGTGGCGATGCGCGACGAGCTCACCGCCCTGTGGGCGCGCTCCTCCGCCAGCAGCGAGCAGCTCCTGCAGCAACTGCAGGACTGGATCGCCCGCGCCGAGCAAAGCGGCATCCGCCAGCTCGAAGACTTCTCCCTGCGCCTGCGCCGCTACGCCTGACACCTCACCTTCGGCCCGGTGCCTGGCGCCGGGCCGAAACGCCCCATGCTCATCCTCTTCAACAAGCCCTACGGGGTGCTGTGCCAGTTCACCGGTGAGCCGGGCAAGGCCACCCTGGCCGATCACATCCACGTGCCCGGCGTATATGCCGCCGGCCGGCTGGACGCCGACAGCGAGGGCCTGCTGGTCCTCACCGACGACGGCGCCCTCCAGCAACGCATCGCCGATCCCCGCCACAAGCTGCCCAAGACCTACCTCGTGCAGGTCGAAGGCATCCCCGACGAGGCCGCGCTGGCCCGCCTGCGGGCGGGTGTCGACCTGGGCGATTTCGTCACCAGACCCTGCGAGGCGCGGCTTGCCGACGAACCCGCCTGGCTGTGGCCGCGCAACCCGCCGATCCGCGAACGCAAGGCGATTCCGGTGAGCTGGGTCGAGATCGTCCTGCGCGAGGGCAAGAACCGGCAGGTCCGGCGGATGACCGCCAAGGTCGGCTACCCCACCCTGCGCCTGATCCGCGTGCGTATCGGCGACTGGACCCTCGACGGCATCGAGCCCGGCACCTGGCAGGCCACCACGCCACCGCCGGCCCTGCAGGCCGCCCGTCGCCCGCCTGCGCCACAACCCAAGCCCGCCGGGCGACGACAGCCCGCAGCCGGACGTGCTAAGGTTGCCCGTCCCCGCAAACCTGTCTGACTGAAACTCCGATGATTGCGCTTCCGCTTCGCTGCGCGGCCCTGCTGGCCGCCCTTGTCGCCCTTCCGGCCGCGGCCGAAACCCAGATGCCGGTGACCGAACTCACCGTCGGCATGTTCCGCATCGAGGCCGAAGTGGCCGCCAACGACGAGCACCGCCAGCGCGGCCTGATGCAGCGCAAGACCATGGCCACCAATCGCGGCATGCTCTTCGTGTTCAACGAACCCCAGCGCCACTGCATGTGGATGAAGAACACCCTGCTGCCCCTGTCGGTGGCCTTCCTCGACGACGAAGGGCGCATCCTCAACGTCGAAGACATGAAACCCCAGACCGAAGACAACCACTGCGCCGCAAAGCCGGCGCGCTTCGCACTCGAGATGAACCAGGGCTGGTTCCGCCAGAAAGGCCTCGGCGCCGGCGTCAAGATCAACGGCGTCACCCCCCTCGCCAGCTACGCCCGCTGACCCCACCCGAAACACCGCGGGCGGCTGAAGCCGCCCCCACAGAGGACCAACCACGTCCTAACACGCGGAACACCCCCTGTAGGGGCGACTTCAGTCGCCCACCACCCCGCCCAACCCCCAATCCCCACCCGAAACACCGCCGACGGCTAAAGCCGCCCCCACAGAGGAACCAAC
>JAKLLO010000011.1 GCA_023150095.1 Zoogloea sp.
GCCAAGGAATCCGGCTTCGGCCGTCTCACCAAGTCCCACGCCGATTTCCACCGCTGCGCCGGCGACGTCGTCCGCGCCCAGCTGGCCGGCGACGAGGCGGGTGCCAAGCGTCTGCTGCTGAACGACTTCTCGGTGCTCTCCGACGAGACCATCCAGGAGATCCGACGGATGAAGGCTTTGCATGGTCAGCAGGCGCCCGCGCCGGTCGCATCGCTGCCGGCGCAGCCGCCGCTCACGGCCCAGATCGCCGCGCTGCCGCTGCGCAACGCCAAGGGGGGAAAGATCGGCACTCCGTTGCCGAAGGTACGGCAGCAGGCCGCCAATCTGGCGGAAAGCGAATGGGAAGAGTTTTAAGCGCCAAATCAGTTTGAGGTCAGACGCATGGGGTCGGTCTGGTACAGAAGGAACAAGATATGAAAATCAACATGCCTGTCACCCAGAATGAGGTGGAACTGTCCGAACAGTCTCTGATCGTGTCGAAGACCGATCTGAAAGGCCAGATCACCTACATCAACCGGGACTTCATCGAGATCAGCGGCTTCTCCGAGAGCGAGCTCCTCGGCCGGCCGCACAACATCGTCCGTCACCCGGACATGCCGGTCGAAGCCTTCGAGGACATGTGGATCGCCCTCAAGGAAAACCGCCCTTGGGTGGGGCTGGTGAAGAACCGCTGCAAGAACGGCGACTTCTATTGGGTCGAGGCCCATGCCGCGCCGATCGTCGAGAACGGCCAGACCATCGGGTACATGTCGGTTCGGCGCAAGGCTTCACGCGATCAGATCAAGGCGGCCGACGCGGCCTACGCCCTCTTCCGCGATGGCAAGGCCGGCGGGATGAAGATCCGCGATGGCCGGGTGGTCAAGGCGGGCCTGCTGGGGCCGGTGAATAACCTGCTCTCCGGGCTGAAGGTGCGCAGCGCCATCCTGTCCGCGATGGCCATCCTCACCGCCATCGTCATCGGGCAGGGCTACATCGGCGTACACAAGCTGTCCATCTCCCAGGCCGACAACGAACAGCTGTTCCAGCACCGACTGAAGCCTGCCGTGGAGCTGGCTGACATCCAGACGAACCTGAGCGAGGCACGCGCGCAGGCGCTCCTGAGCCTGATGCACGCGCCGGACAACCCCACCAGCAAGCTGCACGATCACCCCGTCAGCGCCCACGTGGACGCCTTGGACAAGGCAATGGCCGAGGCAGAGGCCCAGAAAGCCAAATACGCCGCGTTCGTCGCAAGCGCCAAGCCGGAACAGCAGGCCCTGTTCAAGACCTTCGTCGATGCCCAGGATGCGCTGGTCAAGAACGGGCTGCGGCCGATGCGCGAAGCCCTGATGGCAGGCCAGTATGAAGCGGCCAGCCGGATGGTTCTGAGCAACGTCAACCCGGCCTACAAGCAGGTCGCCGAAAGCGCCCGGGCGCTGCAGGCGTATCAGCTCGAGCGGGCAGAGGCGCAGCGGAGCAAGGCCGAAAGCACCTTCAGTGAAACCCTCATGCTGACGGTCATCGGCGTGCTGCTGGCGACGGGCTTTGCGCTGTTCCTGGCCTGGTGGCTGGTACGCCGCATCGTGGGCCCCCTCCGTGACGCAGTCAGCGTGTTCCAGCAGATCGCCCAGGGCAATTTCCAGACGTCGGTCGAGACCGGTCGCCGGGATGAAATTGGCCAGGTGCTGGACGGCCTCGAGTCCATGCAGGTTCGACTGGGTTACGACGTGGCCGAGGCCAAGATCGCGTCTGACGCGATGGCCCAGATCAAGGTCGGCCTGGATACGGTGGAAACCAACGTCCGGATTGCCGACGTTCATGGCCGTGTGCTGTACGCCAACCCGGCCCTGCTCAAGACCATCGCCAAGATCGAGGATCGCATCCGCGAATACGCCCCGGGCTTCAGCGTGGACAACTTTGTGGGCAGCAGCATCGGAACGCTCTACCCCGATCCCGATGCCGCGCTGCGTCGTCTTGCCGGCCTGACGGAGACCGCCCGCACCCAGATGGTGATCGGCGGCCGGACCTTCGACGTGGTGACCAGCCCGGTCTTCAGCGAAACCGGCGAGCGCCTCGGTTCCGTTGGTGAATGGCGCGACCGCACCGACGAACTGGCTGCCGAGCGCGAAGTGCAGGCCATCGTCTCGGCCGCCGCCGACGGCGACTTCTCGGCGCGGCTGGAAAGCACGGGCAAGACCGGCTTCTTCCTTGATCTCTCGAATGGCCTCAACCGCCTGATGGAAGGCGTAGCCGCCAGCCTGGGCGACCTGGGCCGCGTGATGAACGCCATCGCCCGGGGCGACCTGACCGAGAAGATCGACGCCGATTACAGCGGCACCTTCGGCCAGCTCAAGGACGACACCAACACCACCGTCGAGCGTCTGCGCGAGGTGGTCGGCCAGATCAAGGAGGCCGCCGAGTCCATCAACACCGCGGCCCAGGAAATCGCTGCCGGCAACTCCGACCTGTCGGCCCGCACCGAGGAGCAGGCCAGCAGCCTCGAAGAAACGGCCAGCTCCATGGAGCAGCTCAACGCCACCGTCAAGCAGAACGCCGACAACGCCCGCCAGGCCCGCGAGCTGGCCAGCTCCAGCAACGAGGTGGCGGAGCAGGGTGGCGAGATGGTCAATCGCGTCGTCGGCACCATGGGTTCGATCCAGGAAAGCTCCAAGAAGATCGCCGACATCATCGGCGTGATCGACTCCATCGCCTTCCAGACCAACATTCTGGCGCTCAACGCGGCGGTCGAAGCCGCCCGCGCCGGCGAGCAGGGCCGTGGCTTTGCGGTGGTGGCGAGCGAAGTGCGCAGTCTTGCCCAGCGTAGCGCCCAGGCCGCCCGCGAGATCAAGGCGCTGATCGCCGACAGCGTGGATAAGGTCGAGGACGGCGCCAAGCTGGTGAATGAAGCCGGGCAGACGATGGAAGAGGTGGTGGCCAACTTCCAGCGCCTGTCGGTGCTGGTGACGGACATCTCCGAGGCCAGCCAGGAGCAGAGCGGTGGCATCGAGCAGGTGACCCAGGCCGTCGGCCAGATGGACGAGGTGACCCAGCAGAACGCCGCGCTGGTGGAAGAAGCCGCGGCCGCTGCCGAGAGCCTCGAAGAGCAGGCCCGCACGCTGGTTCGTTCGGTGTCCATGTTCCGCCTGAGCGCGGGCGCCTCGCCGTCCGCCATCGTTCCCGACAACGTCGCCCGCCTGCCCGAGCGCGCGCCGCGGCCGGCCCCGCGGCCGGTTGCTCCGGTCGCCCCGGTGGCCAAGGTGCGCAAGGCGAGTGTCGCCGTTGGCGGTGACACGGATGATGAGTGGGAAGAATTCTGAAGAGCCCGGCGATGACTGAAAAAATCACAGCACGCCGGCCGTTGTCGGCAAGCGCCGCGCCTCGGCCGACCGCCCGCCCGGCTTCCCCTCCGATCGCCCAGCCCGACCGCGAGTTCGTCTTCTCGCCGGCAGACTTCGAGCGGGTCCGTGCGCTGATTTACAAGCACGCGGGCATCTCGCTGTCGCCGGTCAAGCAGGACATGGTCTACAGCCGGCTGGCCCGGCGCCTGCGGGCGCGGGGCGACCGGACCTTTGCCGAATACCTTGACCGGGCCGAGCGCGAGCCGGACGAATGGGAAACCTTCGTCAATAGCCTGACGACCAACCTGACTTCGTTCTTCCGCGAAGCCCATCACTTCGACATCCTTGGCGAGCGCCTCAAGAAGCACGCCGGCCGTGGCCCGGTGCGGATCTGGTGCAGCGCGGCGTCCACCGGCGAAGAGCCCTACAGCCTGGCGATCACCGCCTGCGAGGCCTTCAACACGATGACGCCGCCGGTGCAGATCGTCGCTACCGACATCGACACCAACGTGCTCTCCACCGCCGGCAAGGGCGTGTATGGCCTCGATCGGGTCGATCGCCTCTCCCGGGAGCGGATGCAGCGCTTCTTCCTCAAGGGCACCGGCACCCAGGCCGGGCTGGCGCGGGTGCGGCCCGAGCTGCAGCGGCTGATCGAGTTCAAGCGGATCAACCTGCTCGATACCCACTGGGCGCTGCAGGGGCCGTTCGATTACATGTTCTGCCGGAACGTGATGATCTATTTCGACAAGCCGACCCAGCACGCCATCCTCAAGCGCTTCGTCCCGCTGCTCAAGTCGGACGGCCTCCTGTTTGCCGGTCATTCCGAGAGTTTCCTGCACGCGGCCGACATCTTCCGTTCGCTTGGGCGGACGGTTTACGAAAGGACCGATGCCCGTGACCGATGATCCCGGCTATGTGGAGCATCTGGCGACCAATCGCTATTTCGATCGGACTTTCGATTGCGATGCGGTGAAGGTGTTGCCCGGGGAGTATTTCGTCACCACCTCCGACATCCTGCTGGTCACCGTGCTGGGCTCCTGCGTCACCGCCTGCATTCGTGACCGCGACAAGGGCTTGGGCGGCATGAACCATTTCATGCTGCCTGAAACGAATGAGGGCTCGGGCATGCTGAGCACCTCCGCCCGATATGGAGCGTATGCCATGGAGGTGCTGCTGAATCACCTGCTCAAATTGGGCGCGCGCCGGAGCAGCCTTGAGGCCAAGGTCTTCGGTGGTGGAAAGGTATTGGCGAGCCTGACCCAGGCGCAGGTGGGAGAGAAAAACGCGGAGTTCGTGCTCGATTACCTCAACACCGAGCGGATCCCAGTCGTGGCGCAGGATCTGCTCGATATCTATCCTCGCAAAGTCTACTTTTTTCCGGCCAGCGGACGAGTCATGATGAAAAAACTGGTTCGCGTGAAAAACGACACGCTTGTCGCTCGCGAGCGCGAATATGAAGCCCGGCTTCGACGTGACAATGTGCAAGGCGACGTCGAGCTATTTGGTTGACCGGGTTTTTGCACCGGGTTCGATACTGGAAACAGAGCATGGCAATCAAGGTTCTAATCGTCGACGACTCTGCGCTGATGCGGAGCATGCTGTCGGAAGTCATCAATTCCGCCCCCGATCTCGAGGTCGTCGGCGTTGCGCCCGACCCCATCGTCGCGCGGGAAATGATCAAGACGCACAATCCGGACGTGCTGACGCTGGATATAGAGATGCCCAAAATGGACGGGCTCGATTTCCTCGCGCGCCTGATGCGGCTCCGGCCGATGCCCGTCGTGATGATTTCCAGCCTGACGCAGCGGGGTTCCGAAGCCACGCTGCATGCGCTCGAATTGGGCGCGGTGGATTTTCTCCCCAAGCCGAAGCTGGACTCGACCGCAGGCATGGAGAATTATCGTGTAGAAATTTGTGAAAAGGTCCGGGCCGCGTATGGCGCCAGGCCGCGTGTGCCGTTAAGAGCTGTAACAGCACCGAAACCCTTGCTGCGAGAGCCTTCCGAGGGGATTGGCGGGGGCGGCGGAAGCCTTCCCGAACGGGTATTGCAGGAGAAACTGGTACTGATCGGGGCCTCGACAGGTGGCACCGAGGCAATCAAGGAAGTGCTATGTTCTCTGCCCGGGCAAATGCCCGGGATCCTGATCGTGCAGCACATGCCGGAGATGTTCACCGCGTCCTTCGCGAAACGTCTCGATGGGCTGTGCCAGATGCGGGTCAAGGAGGCCGAGCACGGCGAGAAGGTGATGCCGGGCACTGCCTACCTGGCGCCGGGGCATTCGCACCTTTCGGTGCGGCGCGCGGTGGGCGGGTATGTCTGCGAACTCGCGCAGTCGGAGCCGGTCAACCGGCACCGGCCGGCGGTGGATGTGCTCTTCAGCTCCGCCGCCCGACAGGTTGGCGCCCATGCGCTGGGGGTGATCCTCACCGGAATGGGCAAGGACGGCGCCCAGGGGCTGCTGGCGATGAAACAGGCCGGCGCCTGGACGATCGGGCAGGATCAGGAATCCTGCGTGGTTTACGGCATGCCGCGTGAGGCGGCGGCCATTGGCGCCCTCGATGACGTGGCGCCGCTGAAGGAAATCGGGCAACGTGTGCTCTCCCGTCTGCGCGGGATCGAACGCCGGGGTCTGAGGGCTTGAATTGAGCGATGGCCGGCGTAAGCCGGTGATGTGGTAAGTAGAACGTAAAATTAGAGGCTACAAATGGATACCAGCGTCAGCACCCAGCAGAGTCAGGCCAGGATTCAGCTCTCCGGGCGGTTTGATTTCAACTCCCACCGGGAATTCCGCGATGCGGTGGACAAGGCTCTGGGCAGCCCCGGAACCACCGAGGTCGCGGTCGATCTTGGCAATGTCGCCTACCTCGACAGCTCTGCGCTGGGCATGCTGCTGATGCTCCGTGACAAGGCCAAGACCTCCGGCAAGACCGTCTGCCTCGCCAATGCCCGTGGCAGCGTGCGTCAGGTGCTGGACATCGCCAACTTCGGCAAGCTCTTCCCGATCGTGTAGTGGTGGCCGAGCAAGACCCCGAATCCCTCTTCATTCTTGTTGTAGATGACAATCCCGACGATCTGTTCCTGATCCGTCGGGATCTGGTGGCCCTCGGTCACCGTGTCGCTGGTGTCAGCACGGCCAAAGAGGCGCTCGCGCACATCGCCCGGGCTTACCCCGACGTTCTGATGACCGATGTCGGTCTCCCCGGCATGGACGGCATCGAGCTGCTCCAGACGGTCCGGATGCGGACCGACGGCAGCTGGATTCCCAGCCTGGTGTTCACCGGCAGCCTGGACGAGGCCACCCAGATGCGGGCCCTCGAGGCCGGGGCCGACGCCTATCTTTGCAAGCCCGCTTCCCGGGAGATGCTGCGTGCCAAGCTGGGGGTGATCCTCCGGCTGAAGGCGATGCAACGGCAGGCCGAGGCGCGCAACCGCGAGCTCGCCCGCTACCGCAGCCTCCAGGAGGAAGAACAGCGGCTGGCGCGCTTCGTGATGGAGCGCCTGATCAACCGCGAGGCCCTGGGCGATCCCGCGCTGTCCCATTTCATCGCCTCGGCGGCCGAATTCTCCGGCGACCTGATCGCCGCCGCCCGTACGCCCGCCAACGTGCTCCACGTGCTCCTCGCCGACGGTGCCGGTCATGGCCTTGCCGCATCGCTCAATGTGCTGCCCGTCACGGCGCCGTTCTACCGGATGACCGAGCGGGGCTTCGGCATCGACGCCATCGCCCGCGAGATCAACAGCAAGGTGCGGGCGCTGCTGCCGGTCGATCGCTTCATCGCCGCCACCCTGGTGGCGGTCAATTTCCGCGAGCGCTACGTGACCGTCTGGAACGGCGGCAACCCCGGGCCGCTGCTGGTGCGCCCCGATGGCGGGGTGCGCATCCACTTCAACCGCCATCATTTTCCCCTCGGGGTGGTGGATGACGACGAGTTCGACGGTACCGTCGATACCCACGTCGTCAATCCCAGCGACCACCTGCTGCTGTTCTCCGACGGCCTCATCGAGCAGGAAGATGCCGAGGGCGCGGCCCTGGGCGTCGAGGGGCTGGGGGGCGCGCTCGAAGGGCTCGAAGCCGATGCCCGCCTGCCGCGGCTGGTCGATATCGTGCATCAGCTCACCGGCGGCAACCCGCCCCGGGACGACATCTCCATCGCCCAGATCGCCCTGGCCGACTCGCCCACGCGGGTGCCGAGCCAGCTGCCGGGCGAGGTCGTCGCGCCCTTCAACACCAGCGACTGGCGGCTGGTGCTGCGCCTGGGCGCCACCGATCTCAAGCGCCTCGACGCGGTGCCGCTGATCCTCGGCGCCATCGAGCAGTTCGAAGGCGTGCGGCCGTTCACCGGGCGCCTGTTCCTGGTGCTGTCCGAGCTCTTCAACAACGCGCTGGATCACGGCCTGCTGCGTCTGCCGTCGTCCCTCAAGGTGGGGGCCGAGGGCATGGACGTGTTCCTCGAAGAGCGTTCGAGGCGGCTTTCGCGGCTGGCGGTGGGCGCGGTCGAGTTTGAACTCACCCTGCGCCAGAGCCTCGACAGGGCGCCAATGCTGCACATCGGCTGCGCCGATACCGGCCCGGGTTTCGACCACGAGCTGCAGGTTCAGGAGGC
Source organism: Zoogloea sp. (assembly GCA_023150095.1). Lineage (GTDB taxonomy): Bacteria > Pseudomonadota > Gammaproteobacteria > Burkholderiales > Rhodocyclaceae > Zoogloea. The sequence goes on from JAKLLO010000011.1 coordinate 7,923, forward strand.
CATGCGCGAGCCCACCACCGAAGAAATGCTCAAGGGCCACGGCCGCGGCATTCCGCTGCTGCTGCGGGTTTGCGAGGAAGTGCGCTACAGCGGTTCCGGCAATCGGGTGGACGTGATCTTCCGCCTTGCCGAGCGGGGCTCCGACGGGCTCAAGTAGCCCTGGCGCCGCCTCTCCTGCCGGTCTCCCTTAAGTTCCCCGGAGGGCTGTCGATAAGAACGTCGATGTTGTGGGCTGCCCTGCAGGGGGCTCGCACAGTTAGCCGGCAGCGCCCTGCTGTCCGGTCGGCGTTCGAGACAGGGGAGTGGCCGGAGATCATGCGAGTACAACTTATTTCAGGCGCCATCGGACTGTGCGCTGCAGTTGGAGCTGCCGGGGCGGGGCTGGCCTTCGGGGTGCCGCTGAGCGCGGGTTTCGTGGGCGTGAGCGTGGCCCTCGGCGTTTTCATCGGCGTGGCGGCGGCGATGGCCTGCCGGGTGCTGTTCGTGCAGCCCCTGGGTGAGATGCGTGACGCCATCCGGGCGATGCACCGGGACGGCGATCTCTCCCGCCGCGCGCCGGTCTCCGGTGGCCACGTGGGCGAAGTCGAGCTTGTCTTCAACGAGCTGATCGAGAGTCTACAGGGCATCGTCGGCAAGGTGATCTTCGATGCACAGCGGGTGTATGAGGCGGCTGACCTGCTGTCGGGTTACGCCGGTCGGGTGGCGGAGGGCTCCGCCGGGCAGCGTGACGCGGCCGAAAGCATGGCCGTGGCGATCGAGCAGATGACCGCCGGCGTCAATGCGGTGGCCGACCACGCCAGCCAGACTGCAACGAATGCCCAGGCCGCGCGGGAGCTGTCGGTGCAGGGTGGCGAGGTAGCCACCAGCGCATCCCGCGAGATCGAACGCATCGCGACATCCGTCGCCGACTCGGCCCGGGTGATCGCCTCGCTGGGCGAGCGCTCCGAGGCCATCAGCGGCATCGTCAAGGTGATTCACGAGATCGCCGACCAGACCAACCTGCTGGCCCTCAACGCCGCGATCGAGGCGGCCCGGGCCGGCGAGCAGGGGCGCGGCTTTGCGGTGGTGGCCGACGAAGTTCGCAAGCTGGCCGAGCGCACCTCGACGGCGACCCGCGAGATCGGCGGCATGATCTCGGCGATCCAGTCCGAAACCAAGAGCGCCATCGCGGCCATCGACGTGGGCAGTGTCCAGGCCCACGCGGGGGCTGATCTGGCCCGCCGCGCCGCAAGCTCCCTGGATCAGATCAATCAGGGGGCGCTGCAGACGATGGAGAAGATCGATGCCATCGCCGTCGCCATCACCACCCACAGCCACGAGGCCGAGCAGATCGCCGGCCACGTGCGGCAGATCATGGAGATGGCCGGGCGCAATTCGGAAGGCGCGCGGGAAACGCTCACCGAGGCCACCAGCCTGCGGGATCTGGCGGTTAACCTGAAGGAGATCCGTCGCGTCTTCAAGCTCGGCCCCGCGGGCGAGCAGGCGATGGTGGTGCACAAGAAGATGCCCGACATCGTGCGGGACGCCTCGCGCCAGATTGGCGATCTGCTCGAGCGGGCCATCGCCAGCGGGCAGATCAGCGAGGCCGATCTCTTCGACGAGGCCTACAAGCCGATCCCCAACACCCGCCCGCAGAAATACAGCACCCGCTTCGATGCACTCACCGACCGCCTCTTCCCGACCTTCCAGGAGCGCGTGCTGGACGGCAACGGCGAGGTGGTCTATGCCATCGGCACCGACCGCAACGGTTATGTGCCAACCCACAACAAGCGCTTCTGTCAGCCGCTGACCGGCGACTACAACAAGGACATCGTGGGCAGCCGGACCAAGCGGATCTTCGATGATCCGGTGGGCAAGCAGTGCGGCAAGAACGAGATGCCCTTCCTGATTCAGACCTACCGCCGGGACACCGGCGAGATCATGCACGACATTTCCGCGCCGATTTATGTGAACGGCCGCCACTGGGGCGGGTTCCGGATCGGCTACCGGGCCTGACGCCCGGTGCGGCATGGCATGGCGCGTCCGGCGGGGGCGCGCCGAGGGCGCGCTGCCGCTGCTGAAGAGGCGTTTCCCAGCCTCAAGATTATTCTTACCCCGCCGATATTTATTTCAAGTCGGAGCCTGTCCCATCACGGAGGCAGGCGGTCAACGACGGAGATCGAGTGATGTCGGAACTTCTCAAGAACATTGACGCACGTACCAGGCTGGCGGGCACCAACAAGCTGGAAATCCTGCTGTTCACCCTTGGCCTGGACCCTCGCACCGGACGGCGTGAGACCTTCGGGATCAATGTCTTCAAGGTACGGGAGGTCATGCGCACGCCGCCCATCACCGCGGCGCCGGAGATGCCGTCGTCGGTCGAGGGGATGGTGAGCCTGCGCGGCGTGCTGGTGCCGGTGGTGGACCTGGCCAAATATGCCGGGATGGGCTCCGATACCCCCCGCGACATCATGATCGTCACCGAATACAACGGGCACACCCAGGGCTTCCTGGTGGAGGCGGTGGATACCATCCTGCGCCTCGACTGGTCGCAGATGCGCGTGCCGCCCGACATGCTCACCGCCAACCTGGGCGGGCTGGTCACCGCGGTGACCGAGCTCCCCGGCCCCAAGCTGGTGATGCTGCTGGACGTGGAGAAGGTGCTCTCCGAAACCACCCGCTACGACGACGAGTTCCTGTTCAAGGGGATCGAGCCGATCGTGGCGGACGAGCCGATCACGGTCTATTTTGCAGATGACTCGTCGGTGGCCCGCAAGCAGATCGAGCGGACGCTCGACGCCCTCGGCGTGCGCTATGTCGGCTCGGTCAATGGCCGCCAGGCCTGGGACGAGCTCGAGAAGCTGGCGATCTACGCCTCCACCAGCGGCCGCAAGATCAAGGACATGCTGGCCCTGATCCTCACCGACGTGGAGATGCCGGAAATGGATGGCTACATCCTGACCAAGCGGATCAAGACCGATCCGCGCTTCGAAGGCGTGCCGGTCATCATGCACTCGTCCCTGTCCGGGATGTCGAACCAGCAGCTCGGCCGTTCGGTCGGGGTGGATGAATACGTGGCCAAGTTCGAGCCGCAGCGGCTGGCCGAAGTCCTGCGCCGTCTGATCACGCAGCACAATGCGGCGAAGGCCGTGTGAGCGAAAGAGGAGCGAGATGAACATGGATCGTGTCGATCGCGGGTTGCTGGAGTCGGTGGACGCCAGGACCAAGCTGGCGGGTTCGAACCGCATGGAAATCCTGCTGTTCTCGCTGGGAACTCAGGAAATTTTCGGGATCAACGTCTTCAAGGTCCGGGAAGTGTCCCGCACCCCCTTCATCACCAAGGCCCCCAACATGCCGGCCGGTGTCGAAGGGCTGATTTCGCTGCGTGGCAACGTGATTCCGGTGCTGGCGCTGGCCAAGGTGATGGGCATCGCCGACCCGGGCGAACCCCTGGGCGGCTCGATGATGGTCACCGAATACAGCAAGCGCACCCTGGGCTTCCTGGTGCACGAGGTGGACCGGATCATCCGCGTCGAGTGGGACAAGGTCCGCGCGCCGGACAACGTCACCTCCAGCGGGCATCACTACATCACGGCCATCACCGAGCTGCAGGACGGCAAGCTGGTGTCCATCCTCGATGTGGAAACGATTCTGGCGAGCACCTTCGGCGAAGCCGTGGTCGGCCAGATCCATCCCCTCGAAGGCGGTCACGACGCCAACGTGTTCTTCGTGGATGACTCCGCCGTCGCCCGCAAGAAGATCGCCGAAACCCTCGACAAGCTCGGCGTGCGCCACAAGCACGCCCTCAACGGGCTGGAAGCCTGGACCCGCCTCGAAGGCATGGCCAGCCACGCCCAGCAGCGCGGCGCCGATCTGCGCGACGAGGTGAACCTCATTCTGGTGGATGCCGAGATGCCCGAGATGGACGGCTACGTGCTCACCCGCAACATCAAATCGGATGCCCGCTTCGAAGGCATTCCGGTTGTCATGCACTCGTCCCTGTCGTCCGAAGCCAACCGGGCGATGGGCAAGAGTGTCGGTGTCGATTCCTACGTCGCCAAGTTCGACGCCGACGTCCTGGCTGAAACCCTGCGCCCCCTGCTGATGCGTTCCTGCCGGGACTGAACGGAGATCAACAACATGTCGGACCCCAAGATGAAATTTCTCGTCGTCGATGACTTTTCCACCATGCGGCGCATCGTCCGCAACCTGCTCAAGGAGCTCGGTTTCACCAATGTGGACGAGGCCGAGGACGGGCAGATTGCGCTGCAGAAGCTCAACTCGCTGCCCTTCGACTTCGTGGTGACCGACTGGAACATGCCCAACATGGACGGTCTCACCCTGTTGCAGAACATCCGTGCGACGCCGTCCCTGAAGCACCTGCCGGTGCTGATGATCACCGCTGAAGCGAAGAAGGAAAACATCATCGCGGCGGCTCAGGCCGGTGCCAGCGGGTACATCGTCAAGCCCTTCACGGCGGCAACCCTTTCCGAAAAGCTCGAGAAGATCTTCGAGAAGATGGGCAAGAAGGCAGCCTGACGACCCTCGACAGCACGGAGTTCCACCATGGCAAAACGTCTCAAATTCGACGAATCCGGTGACAGCGACGATCTGCAGGCGCTGTTCGACAGCATCTCCGGATCCCCTGCCGCCGCGAGCGCCCAGCCGCGTCTCGAAGTGGTCGCCAGTACCGCCGCCAGCGCCAGTGTCGCCGGTGGCGACGATGACGATCTGCAGGCGCTGTTCGATTCCGTGGCGGATGAATACACCGCCGAACACGATCACGACGACCCTGCCGCCGGCGATGCCCGTCCCCACAGCTGCGACAACGTATTCAACCGGATCGGCGTGATGACCCGTCAGCTCCACGATACCTTGCGCGAACTGGGCTACGACCGCAGCCTGCAGGAAGCCGCCCACGCCATCCCCGATGCCCGCCAGCGCCTGGCCTACATCGCCGAGATGACCGAGCAGGCGGCCAGCAAGGTGCTCAACGCCACCGACATCGCCAAGCCGATCCAGGACAAGGTCCAGGCCGACGCCGAGACCCTGCGCGCCCGCTGGGATCGCCTCTACGCCCGCCAGATGAGCGCCGACGAGTTCCGCGCGCTGGCCGGCGAGACCCGCGACTTCCTCGGCAGCGTGGTCAGCGGCACCCGCGAGACCAACGCCCAGCTGATGGAAATCATGATGGCCCAGGATTTCCAGGATCTTACCGGCCAGGTCATCAAGAAGGTCGTCGATCTCGCCCAGGGCCTGGAGCAGCAGCTGCTTCAGGTGCTGATCGAGGCGATGCCCGCGGATCGCAAGGCCGAAGCGCCGGAAGGCCTGATGAATGGCCCGGTGATCAACGCCGTGGGCCGCGACGATGTGGTGTCGAACCAGGAGCAGGTCGACGATCTGCTCGAAAGTCTCGGTTTCTGAGCCGGCGAGCGCGGGCCAGACCGCAAGGAGCAAAGCAATGAGCGATTTTTCCGGGATGGAAGACCTTCTGCAGGATTTCCTCGTGGAAGCGGGGGATCTCCTGTCCGGCGTGGATAACAAGCTGGTGGATCTCGAACGCGCGCCCGACGACAAGGGCCTGCTGAACGACATCTTCCGGGGCTTCCACACCATCAAGGGCGGTGCCGGTTTCCTGAATGCGGCCGAGCTGGTCACCCTGTGCCACCTCACCGAAAACCTCTTCGACCTGCTGCGCAACGGCGAACTCGTCGTGACGCCCGAGATCATGGACGTGATCCTGTCGTCCACCGGCTCGGTGCGCGACATGTTCGGCTACCTGGAGCGCGGCGTGCAGCCGCCGGCCGCCGATCCGCACCTGATCGACGACCTGCGCCGCGCCATTGCCGGTGAGCTGAGCCACCCTTCGTCGTCCGCCCCGGCTCCTGCACCGGCTCCCGTCCAGGCGCCCGCCCCGGTGGCGAGCGTCGCTGCTGCGCCGGCCCCGGCGCCGGCCGCGGTGGTCGATGGCATCGACTGGAACGAACTGCTCGAAGCGGTGACCGGCGCGCCGGCAGCAGCCCCCGCGCCCGCTGCGGTGCCTGTCCTGCAGGCGGTTGCCGCGCCTGCGCCGGAGCCCGTGGTCATGCACCAGAGCGACGCCGAACTGGCCAGCAAGACGCCGGAGGAAGTCATCAAGGCCGCCGTCGGCCGCCGCGCCTCCGACCGCCCCGGCGCCAGTGGCCCGGTGGGTCGCCGTGACACCGAGAAGACCCGCGACAACTCGATCCGCGTCGATACCGCCCGCCTCGACCAGGTGCTCAACCTGTCCGGCGAGATCGGTCTCACCAAGAACCGCCTCAACGCCCTGCGCAGCGACATCCTCAACGGCCGCAGCGACACCGAGACCCTGCACGCCCTCGATCTGGCGGTCAGCCAGCTCGACCTGCTGGTGTCCGACCTGCAGAACGCGGTGATGAAGACCCGCATGCAGCCCATCGGCCGGCTGTTCCAGAAATACCCGCGCATCGCCCGCGACCTGGCCCGCAACCTGGGCAAGGACGTGGAGCTGGTGCTCTCCGGCGAAGACACCGAGATCGACAAGACGATGATCGAGGATCTGTCCGACCCGATCATCCACCTCATCCGCAACGCGGTGGACCACGGCGTCGAGGAAACCCAGGAGCGCCTCGCCAACGGCAAGCCCGAGAAATCCATCGTCCGCCTCGAAGCCCGCCAGGAAGGCGACCACATCGTGATCCTGGTGGCCGACGACGGCCGCGGGATGAACGCCGAGAAGCTGCGCGCCAAGGCAGTCGAGAAGGGCCTCATCACCGATGAGGAAGCCAACACCATGGACGAGCGCCAGAGCTACAACCTGGTGTTCCTCCCGGGCTTCTCGATGGCCAGCCAGGTGTCGGACGTCTCCGGCCGTGGCGTGGGCATGGACGTGGTGCGCACCAACATCCAGAAGCTCAACGGCTCCATCGACATCCGCTCGAGCATGGGCAAGGGCACCACCTTCATCATCAGCCTGCCGCTCACCCTGGCGATCCTGCCGGTGCTGCTGGTGCGCCTGGGCGACCAGCCCTTCGCCGTGCCCCTGTCGATGGTCCGCGAGATCCTCCCGATCGAGCCGTCCGAAGTGCAGGAAGTCGGCGGCCGCGCCACCATGGTCGTGCGCGGCGAAGTCCTGCCGATCATGCCGCTCTCGACCCTGCTGGGCTGGGATCAGGTGCAGACGCCCGAATACGGCGTGCTCATGCAGAGCGCCGAGCAGAGCTTCATCCTCGCCATCGACAGCTTCGCCGGCCGCGAGGACGCGGTGATCAAGTCCCTCGACGACTTCCGCCCGAAGGGTGTTGCCGGGGTCACCACCCTGTCCAACGGCCAGATCGTGCTGATCCTCGACATGAAGGAACTCCTCGGTGCGATGGGCGACACCCGCGGCGTTTCGCGCCGGGTGCTCCTCGCCCACCTCGAACTTCGCGCCCTCGCGGCCTGAAACCGCAGCGAGAACCACACCACGGAGACACATACCGCGCGCTGAGACATCCTCCACAGCGCAACACTCTGCAACAAGATGGCGTGACTTTCGCCGCTCGACCCAGGGCAGGGCTCGGTTAGGATGATTCCTGACCGCCCCTGCCCGTTGCCGTTCCGGCCACGGCGTCGGATGGGCCGGGAGAGCGCAGATGGGTGACTTCGACTTCGATTACTGGAAAAACCTCGCCGAGCAGGACCCGCCCGGGTTCTTCCGGGCCCGCGAGCAGCTCCTGCGTCAGTGCATCGCCCTGCATCCCCAGCAGGCCCAGCAACTCACCGAGTTCCAGGCCCACATCGACGCCACCCGGCTGCTTGCCGGGAGCCCCATGCAGGCCAGCCGCGCGCTGTTCGGCCTGCTCGAAGACCAGCTGATGCTGCTCAGCGCAAGGCTGGGCGAACTGCACCGGGAAACCAGCGGCCTGCGCAGCCTGCTCGCCAGCGGGCAGACCGCCTGAGCGGCCAAGGGGGAGTGGGTAAGAGGAAGTAGGAAGTGGGGAGTGGGAAGTGGGTGCAGCCCCATTTCCCCATTCCCCCTCACCATTTCCCACGCGCCACACTCTCGAATAGCCGCGCCAATCCCCATCTGTTCGCCGCCTTGCCCGCCACCGTTCACCGGTATCGTTGCACCATCTGAACGACCGTCGAGCGGGCCGTGGCTGAAGACAGCGACCTCGAAAAAACAGAATCAGCATCAGCGCGAAGACTGGAGCAGGCCCGCGAGGAAGGGCAGGTTCCCCATTCCCGCGAGCTGGCCACCTTCATCTCGTTGATGGTCGGTGTGGTCGCCCTGTACGTGCTTGGCCGCTGGGGCGGGCACCGGATGATGGAGCTCGTGCGCAGCGGGCTCAACTTCGAACGCCAGAAAGCCTTCGAGCCGGAGGGCATGCAGCAGGTGCTCGCCCAGCTCGCCACCGACGGGCTCCTCACCATCGCGCCCCTGCTGCTGGCTTCGGTCGTCGCGGCGCTGGTCACCCCCTTTCTGATGGGGGGCTGGGTGTTCTCCACCAGCGTGCTCAAGTTCGACCTGACCCGCCTCGACCCCCTGCAGGGCCTGGGGCGGATGTTCTCCACCCACGGCCTGGCCGAGCTGGTGAAGGCCACCCTCAAGTCGGTGCTGGTGGCCAGCGTGGGGGTCTGGGTGGTGTGGCGGGAGCGTGACCACCTGTTCTCCTTGATGCTCCAGCCGCTCGCCACCAGCATGGACGACTTTGCCAGCCTGGTGCTGCTGTCGGCCCTGCTGATCGTGGCCAGCCTGGCGGTCATCGCCGCCATCGACGTGCCCTTCCAGCTGTGGGAATACCACCGCCGGCTGCGCATGACCAAGGACGAGCTACGCCAGGAAATGAAGGAGCAGGAAGGCGACCCGCAGATCAAGGCGCGCATCCGCGCAGCCCAGCGCGAGATGTCTCGCCGCCGCATGATGAGCAACGTGCCCACCGCCGACGTGGTGGTCACCAACCCGACCCACTACGCCGTGGCCCTCAAGTACGACCCCGAGCGCGCCGGCGCGCCCATCGTCGTGGCCAAGGGCGCCGACATCGTGGCCGGCAAGATCCGCGAACTGGCCCGCGAGAACAACGTCCCCATCCTCGAAGCCCCGCCGCTCGCCCGCGCGCTGTTTGCCCACTGCGAGCTCGAAGAGCAGATCCCCGCCGCCCTCTACACGGTGGTCGCCGAGGTGATGGCCTGGGTGTTCCAGCTCAACCACTGGATCGCCGAAGGCGGCCTGCCACCCGACGTGCCCGGCGCCCTCGCGGTGCCCGAAGGCATGGACCCGGGGCCGGGCGAGCCGGCGCCCTGAGCGGCGCGGGGCAGGGCGCCGCCCCGGTCAATGCTCTCGATGTGACACGGAAGCCACATGGGCCTTCCGCGTCACAGTCAGTTCACCCCCGAATTGCCCCCGCTTTCCCCCTCACTTCCGCCCTTTCCCGGGAGGCCGCTTGAGCGACCATCCGGAGCATGAACAGTAGTCTCAACCTGCGCACCCTTTTCGCCCCGAGCAACATCCGCACGCTCGCCGGGCCGCTGCTCATCATCCTCATCCTGTCGATGATGGTGCTGCCGCTGCCGGCCTTTGTGCTCGACCTGATGTTCACCTTCAACATCGCGGTGTCGGTGATGGTGATGCTGGTGGCGATGTACACCAAGAAGCCGCTGGATTTTTCGGTGTTCCCCACGGTGCTGCTGGTCACCACGCTGCTGCGCCTGTCGCTCAACGTGGCGTCGACCCGGATCGTGCTGCTCGAGGGCCACACCGGCCCGGACGCGGCCGGCAAGGTGATCGAGGCCTTCGGCCACTTCCTGGTGGGGGGCAACACCGCGGTGGGCCTGGTGGTGTTCATCATCCTCACGGTGATCAACTTCGTGGTGATCACCAAGGGCGCCGGGCGGATCGCCGAAGTGGGCGCGCGCTTCACCCTGGATGCCATGCCGGGCAAGCAGATGGCCATCGATGCCGACCTCAACGCCGGCCTCATCGACGAGAAGGAGGCCAAGAAGCGCCGGGCCGAGACTTCGCAGGAAGCGGATTTCTACGGCGCGATGGACGGTGCGTCCAAGTTCGTCCGCGGCGACGCGGTGGCGGGCATCCTGATCCTCGGCATCAACGTGATCGGCGGGCTGATCGTCGGCGTGCTCCAGCACAACATGGAGCTGGGCCAGGCGGCCACCAACTACACCCTGCTGACCATCGGCGACGGCCTGGTGGCCCAGCTGCCGGCGCTGATCATCTCGGTGGCGGCCGGCCTGGTGGTGTCGCGGGTGGGCGACGACGGGGACATGGGCTCCCAGGTCATCGGCCAGGTGTTCTCCAACCCGCAGGTGCTGGTGCTCACCGCGGCGATCCTGGGCATCCTCGGCCTGATCCCGGGCATGCCCAACTTCGTGTTCCTGCTGCTTGCCAGCGCGCTGGGTTACATGGCCTGGCGGGGCGGCATCAGGCAGGCCGCCATCGCGGAAGAGGAGGCCCCCGCCGCGGCGCCGGTGGTGCCGGCCGAGAGCCAGGAAGCCAGCTGGTCGGATGTCACTCCGGTGGATGTGCTGGGCCTCGAAGTGGGCTACCGGCTGATCCCGATGGTGGACAAGGGCCAGGACGGCGAGCTCCTCAAGCGCATCCGCGGCCTGCGCAAGAAGTTCGCCCGGGACATCGGCTTTCTTGCCGCGCCGGTGCACATCCGCGACAACCTGGAGCTCAAGCCCAACGCCTACCGCATCGTGCTGAAGGGCGTCGAGATCGGCACCGGCAGCGCGTTTCCCGGGCAGTTCATGGCGATCAACCCTGGGCGGGTGTCCGGCCCGCTCGCCGGCCGCGAGACCACCGACCCGGCCTTCGGCCTGCCCGCGGTGTGGATCGACGCCAGCCAGCGCGAGCAGGCCCACGCGCTGGGCTACACGGTGGTGGACGCCAGCACCGTGGTGGCGACCCACCTCAATCACCTGATCCTCAGCCACGCGCCGGAGCTCCTCGGCCGTGCCGAAACCCAGGCGCTCCTCGACCACATCGCCAAGGACAGCCCCAAGCTGGTGGAAGACCTGGTGCCCAAGCTGCTGCCGCTGGCCACCGTGCAGCGGGTGCTGCAGAACCTCCTCGACGAAGGCGTCAACATCCGCGACATGCGCTCCATCGTCGAGGTGCTGGCCGAGTTCGCGCCGCGGGTCCAGGACCCGCTGGAACTCACGTCCCGCGTGCGCCAGGCACTGGGCCGGGCGATCGTCCAGAGCCTCTTTCCGGGCAGCGGCGAGGTGCAGGTGATGGCCCTCGATCCGGGCCTCGAGCGGGTGCTGATGCAGGCCATGGCCGGCGGCGGGCCGGAAGGCGGCGCCATCGAACCGGGCCTCGCCGACACCTTGCTGCGCGAAACCGCCGCCGCCGCCCAGCGCATGGAAGACATCGGCCTGCCGCCGGTGCTGCTGGTGCCGGCGCCGCTGCGCTGGCTGCTGTCGCGCTTCCTGCGCCGCAGCGTGCCCACCCTGAAGGTGGTGGCCAACTCCGAAGTGCCCGAGACCCGCCTGATCCGCGTCTCGGCGATGATCTCTCCCACCGCTTGATCCTGCCTGCACGACGCCCGAAATGGGCGTCCTTAGGGTTCGCTGAAGGAATAGCACCCTAAAACCTGTCTTTTCCCGGCCATCGAAAGACGACTGGCTGCGGATAATCAAACGTACCGAAGTGCCCACGCCGATCCCGTGAAAGCCTTCGTACCCCCGGAGACAGGAGCATGAACGTCAAGCGCTACTTTGCAAAAACCGCCCGCGAGGCCCTTCGCATGCTGAAGGACGACCTCGGTCCGGATGCCGTGGTGCTTGCCAACCGTGCGGCCAATGGCGGCGTCGAGATCCTCGCCTTGCCGGCCGGCGATGTGGCGAGCCTGCAGCGCGCCCGCAGCCAGGCCCAGGCCGCCGCTGCCGCCCCTGCGCCCGCCCCGGTGGCGGCTGCCCCCGCGCCCGCGCCGGCCGCCGATTTCTTCGACGACGACTTCCGCGTCAGCCTGTCGCGCGCCTCTGCCGCCAGCCGTCCGGCCCCGTCGCCCACGCCTGCGCCGGTGGCCCAGCCCCGTCCGGCCGCGCCCCGCGCCCCCGAAATGCAGCCCTTCAACCCGCCGCGGGTCGAGCTCAACCGCGACGTGTTCAATGCCGCCTCCAGCCAGGTGCGCCGCCCGCCCGCCGAGGCACCCCGCGCGCCGTCGCCGGCCCAGCCCCGTTCGCCCCTGCGCAGTGACGCCGCCGCGCCCCGCGCGCCCGAAGCTCCCGCCCGCCAGCGTCCCGCCGGCATCGAGGAAGAAGCGCGCATCCGCGCCCTCGAATCCGCCAACTCCCAGATGGCCAACGAACTCGCCGCCATCCGCGGGATGATCGAACGCCAGCTGGCCGGCTTTGCCTGGGGCGAACTGAGCCGCAGTGCCCCCGGCCGTGCCCGCCTGATCGGCGATCTGCTGGAAGCCGGCTTCTCTGCCGTGCTGGCCCGCGAACTGGCCGAGTGCGTACCCGAGGACGAAACCCCCGAAGACGCCCACCGCCTGCTCCACGCCGAGCTGGCCCGGCGCTTCCGCGCCATGGACTGCGACGCCGACATCATCGACCGGGGCGGCGTGTTCGCGCTGGTCGGCCCCACCGGCGTCGGCAAGACCACCACCACCGCCAAGCTCGCCGCCCGCTGCGTGGTGCGCCACGGCGCCGACAAGCTGGCCCTCATCACCACCGACAGCTACCGGATCGGCGCCCACGAACAGCTGCGCATCTACGGCCGCATCCTCGGCGTGCCGGTGTATGTGGTGCGCGACGCCACCGACCTGCGCGAAACCCTCGCCAGCCTGCGCGACAAGCACATGGTGCTGATCGACACCATGGGCATGAGCCAGCGCGACAAGATGGTCGCCGAGCAGGCCGCCATGCTCACCGGCGCCGGCAAGGTGTCGCGCCTGCTGCTGCTCAATGCCACCAGCCGCGGCGACACCCTGGACGACGTGGTCAATGCCTACGGCGGCGACGATCTGTCCGGCGTGATCCTCACCAAGATGGACGAGGCCATGTCCCTCGCGCCGGTGCTCGACGTGGCTGTGCGCCACCAGGTCAATGTGTATTACATCGCCAACGGCCAGCGGGTCCCGGAAGACCTCCACCTGCCCGACCGGGACGCGCTCCTCGACCAGGCGCTGCGCGAACTGCCCGCCAACTCGCCCTTTCGGCTCGACCCCCTCGAAGCCGGCCTGATGATGGCCAGCGCGGGGCAGACCGGGGTGGCCCAGCTGCGCGGAGGGCTCTGAGATGCTCCACGCCTCCGATCAGGCCGCCGGCCTTCGCCGCCTGTTCCGCCGCACCCCGTCGGCCGTGGTGGCCTTGTTCACCTCGGGCCGCTCGCCGCGGGATCTGGCCGTCCAGACCCTCACCGCCCTCACCGAAGGGGCCCGCCGGGTGGTGGCCATCGATGAACACGCGCCGGATCGCGGCTCGCTGCTGGCGGCCTTCGGCTACCCGGACGGCGGTGACCTGCTGGGCGCCCTGCAGGGCCAGCACGACGTGACCGAAACCATGCGTGAAGTGGCGGACGGGCTGTGGGTCGTGCCGGCCGCCGCTACCGTGCTGGCCGTGCCGCTCCTCGACGAGACCCAGCACGCGCGCCTCGAAGCCGGCATCGCCGAGCTCCAGCGTCGCGCCGACCTGCTGGCGATCCACACCGTCGGCGACGTGCGCAGCCTCACGCCGTTTGCCCGCGCCGCCGGCCGTCGCCTGCTGGTGGTGGAGGCGAGCGGTGTCGGTGCCCGTGGTGCCTGCCAGTGGATCAAGGGCCTGGCCGCCGCCGGCGCCGGATCGCTGGAGATCGCCGTCAGCGGCGCCCGCGACCGGGCCGACGCCACTGCGCTGTTCGCCAGTCTCAACGACTTCACCGCCCGCCACGTGGGCCTGCCCCTGGTGTGGCGCGGCGAGGTGGAGCGCGACCCCCTGGCCGACGCCATGACCACGCCCCTCGGCGCCCGGCACCCGGCTGAAGGAGCCCAGGCTTTCATCCGCCGTCTGCGCGCCTGGTCGTCCCAGGCCGGCGTGGCCGGTTGAAATCGGCAAAAAATAAAGTTGTGAATTCTTGTGTCGTCGGCTGCATGAAAGCCTATCGTTGCCGATGAGTAGTGTGAGCGCCGCGCGACTCCAAAACCAGACCAGAAAGCAGACGAAAGATGTACACCGCTTCCGGCACCCTCGATAAAGAGCAACTCGTCGTCCAGTACGCGCCGCTGGTCAAGCGTATCGCCTATCACCTGATGGCCAAGCTGCCGGCCAGCGTGCAGGTGGAAGACATCATCCAGAACGGCATGCTGGGCCTGCTCGACGCCATCAACCGCTACGAAGAGGGCCTCGGCGCCCAGTTCGAGACCTACGCGGTGCAGCGCATCCGCGGCTCGATGCTTGACGGCCTGCGCGAGAACGACTGGCTGCCCCGCAGCCTGCGCCGGGACATGCGGCGCATCGAGGCGGCCGTGCATCAGCTCGAACAGGCCAACGGCCGTCATCCCACCGAGGCCGAACTGGCCGATTCGCTCGGCGTGCCGCTGGCCGAATACCAGCACATGCTGCAGGAAGCCCGCGGCTACCAGCTGGTGTACTTCGAGGATTTCAGCGGCGAGGGCGAGGACGACTACCTCGAACGCCACATCACCCTCGAAGGCAACGACCCGCTCACGCTGCTCCTCGACAGCAACATGCGCGACGTGCTCATCAAGGCCATCGATGACCTGCCCGAGCGCGAGAAGACCGTGATGGGCCTCTACTACGAACAGGACATGAACCTGCGCGAAATCGGCGAGGTGCTCGGCGTCTCCGAATCCCGTGTGTGCCAGCTCCACAGCCAGGCCATCGCCCGCCTGCGCTCGCGCATCTCCGGCGCCATCCAGGCGGCGCCCAAGGCCAAGGGTGAAGGCCGCGGCCGTGGCCGCCGCCCGGCCGCCGGCTGAAGCCGACTCAGGACAGTTCAATGGACAGCATCAGCCTGATCGGCCTCACCCTCGCGCTGGCCGCGATCCTCGTCGGGCAGGTGCTCGAAGGTGGCCACGTCGGTTCGCTGATCCAGCCGACGGCCTTCCTCATCGTGATCGGCGGCACCCTTGGTGCGGTGATGCTGCAAAGCTCGCTCAAGGTCTTCCGGCTCGGGATGCAGATGGTCCGCTGGGTGTTCGTGCCGCCCACGCTGGACCACGACGCGCTGATTACCGAAGTCGTCCGCTGGAGCAACGTGGCCCGCAAGGAAGGCCTGCTGGCGCTGGAAAGCCAGATCCCGGCCATCGACGACCCCTTCATCCGGAAGGGCCTGCAGTTGCTGGTGGATGGGGTCGAACCCGATCGCCTGCGCGAAGTGCTCGAGGTGGAGATCGACACCTGGGAAGGTCAGATGAAGCAGGGCGCCAAGATCTGGGAAGCCGCCGGCGGCTACGCGCCGACCATCGGCATCCTGGGCGCGGTGATGGGCCTCATCCACGTGATGGAAAACCTCTCCGATCCGTCCAAGCTCGGCTCCGGCATCGCGGTGGCCTTCGTGGCGACGATCTACGGCGTCGGCTCGGCCAACCTGATCTTCCTGCCGGTCTCGAAGAAGCTCCTCGGCGTGATCGGCACGCTCACCTCGATGCGCGAGATGCTGGTGGATGGCCTGGTCGGCATCGCCAACGGCGACAACCCGCGCATCATCGAAAGCCGCCTCAAGGGCTACGCGGGGTAGGCGATGGCGCGGCGCCGGAAGCACGAGGACGAGCACGAGAACCACGAGCGCTGGCTCGTCTCCTACGCCGACTTCATCACCCTGCTGTTCGCCTTCTTCGTGGTGATGTACTCGCTCTCGTCGATCAACGAAGGCAAGTACCGGATCATGTCCGACTCGGTGGTGAACGCCTTCCGCAAGCTTGGCGTGCAGTCCAACAACGCCCAGATGTCGTCGGCCCCGATCCCGTCGATCCGTCCCAGCGCCCCGCCGCCCAGCCCCGAGATCGAGGAGGCGCGCAAGGCCAAGGCCGAGCGCGTCAAGAACATGGCCGAGGAGATCCGCAAGGTGCTCGCGCCGCTGGTGGCCGACGGCCAGGTGCGGGTGACCGAGGGCGCCTTCGGCATCACCGTCGAGATCAACGCCAGCGTGCTGTTCAACCCCGGTGAGGCGCAGCTTGGCCGAGATGCCGTCACGGCCCTGCGGGCGGTGGGGCAGGTGGTGGCGCCGGCGGAGTTTCCGATCACCGTCGAGGGCCACACCGATACCATCCCCATCGCCACCGCGGCTTTCCCTTCCAACTGGGAGCTCTCGGCGGTGCGGGCGTCGAGCGTGGTGCGGCTGTTCGTGGATAGCGGCGTGCGTCCTTCGCGGCTCACCGCCGCCGGCTATGGCGACCAGCGTCCGGTGGCCGACAACCTCACGCCCGAGGGGCGGGCCCGCAACCGGCGGGTGACGATCCTGATCGAATCGCGGGTGGTCGAGCCCGAGGTGCAGCCGAAGGTGAGGGCGTCGGGCATCGCCGATTCGATCCTGCCGTCCGATGCGGCGCCGCCGGTGCCCGTTGCGCCCGAGGCTGAGACGAAGCCTCAAGCTCCGCCGGCGCAGTAGGGCGGTGCCCCGCGTCTGGCCGGGCGTGGACGCAACAACGCCGGGCGGCGATCAAACCCGAGGCTGAACTAAACAGCTGAAGACGATCCGCCGGGCGGATCAGACCGAGCCGAAGTGGCGGCTGCCGGCGGTGGGGCGGGACTGACCGTCCGGGCCGTAGATCTGCGGGTGCTCCGCGGCGGCGAGTAGGGTCGTGAGGGCCTGCTGGTTGTTCTGCAGGCGCTGGGTGATCAGCTGGCCATTGACCCGGTTGCGCTCCTTGGCTTCGTCGGCCAGGGCAACCACGTCTTCCCAGGCGGCTAGGGCCTCGGGCATGCTGGCGAGCACGATGCGGATGTTCTCGTTGGTAACCTTGGCGCCCAGGCGGGCAAACATCACCACCCGGTCGTCGGACAGGCGCTGAAGGGCGCGGTAGAGCGCGGTCTTCTCTTCGGCGAGTTGCGACAGCGCATCGATCTGGCCATGCACCAGCAAGGCCTCTTCCCGCTCAAGCAGGGCGACGAAGCCGCGCATGCCGCGGCGCTCGTCCTGAATGAGCTGGGCGAGGCGAGCGTGGAAGCCGGGATCGACAGCCATGCCCGCTTACGCCTTGGCGGTTTGTGCGTTCAGCATCTGACGCACGCTGTCGATGAGGCCATCGGCCACCTTTTCGGTGTCCACCTTGAAGCGGCCTTCGCTCATCGCCTGTTTGATTTCATCCACCTTTGCGCTGTCCACCACCGGGGTGTTGGCGATGGTTTCTTCCATCTGCTGCAGGCGGGCAGACAGGGACGACAGTTCGACCCGTTCGCCACCACCGGAATCCTGAGTCTTCGGAGATTCCTTGGCAGCACGTGCGCGGCCCTCGCCGGACGGCAGATTGCTGGTCGCTTTGACAGAGTTATCGATCTTCACGGCATTGCCCTTTCATCCATAAGTCGACTGGGTATACGACTCGTGGAGATGAAACTTTAACCCATTGGAGTCCTTCGGGATGGGCTTTGGACGGCAGGGTAGCCTGAAGCGATCAGTTTCAAGGAACGCCTTTAGTACTGCCTACGTTCTCGCTGCCACCTTGCGCGGGCTGAGTGCTGGATGGCCGGATTTCTGATGAATCGTGAATCACGGAACGAACCGGTTTCATCGCTCATGCTCCAGTCTGTCGAGACGCCTGAATTATAGGCGGCGGCGGAAAGAAATCTGGCCGTGGCAGGGGGCGGCTGCGTTTGGACTTCATGGCAGCGTGATTTCGACAACGCCTCCGCTGCGGGCGATGCCCCGCACGACCTGTCCGTTCGACAGGCGCACCTGGGCCGCCTGGCCGTTGGCGGCCGAACTGAGGGCCACGCCATCGTTGGCCACCTGGAATCCGGCGCCGCCGGACACGACCTTGACCGGCTGGCCCTGCATCACCGCCGGCTGCTGGCGCAGGTGGCTGGCGGCCAGGGGGCGGCCGGCGCCAAGGCTGATCCGCGCTGCCTGGCCGATGGCCTGGACGGGATCGGTGATGACGTCGGCCGAAAGGGTGGTGAGTTCGCCCGATTCGACGCGCAGGTCGCCCGGGCCGACGATCTGGCCGGCGGCCAGTGGCCCGTTGGTGACCACATAAGCGCCCTTCACGCGCACGTCGGCCGGCACCCAGGCCGTCCAGCTGACGGGCGCCAGGCAGCGCACGCCCACCGAGATCCGCCCCCAGGCCCGGCCGTTGGGCGGCAGGAAGGCTTCGAGCTGGAGGCAGGGCGCGAGCTGGTTGTCGGCGCTGAACTCGCCGACCTGGATCGTCACTTGGCCCGACAGGCTGCGCGTCTGCGCCGCCAGGAAACGGCCCACCTCGGCGCGCACCGGCGCGGCGTCCTGGCGGGCGGAGGCCGGCGACGCGAGGCTCAGAAGGATGGCGAGGAGGGCGATGAGGCGGGTCACGGCGCAGGCGTGGAGTGATTCGATGACGCCATTGGAACATGTGGGCGCCCGCCGCGGCGGCGAAAACAGAGGCGCTTTCCCGGCCCTATTCGGGCAGGCCGGCAGGTGCGCCCGGGCCGGCGGCAGGTGCCGGCAAAGTTTGCCGCTGCGGCAGGGGCGGGGAGGCAAAACCCGGTGCCCGGCGGGGGAATTGGGGCGCGAATTGCCGCCTGTTCGGCCCATCGACGGGGCCCGGCGGCTCATAAGATGGCTGGCACGGAAGCTGCAAAGGTGTAGCTGCCAGCCAGTCTGCAAAAACTTACGGCGGACACGGCGACAAACTTGAGGACTTGGCAGAGATGACGAACCGACTGGACGAAACGCTGCGCTTCCACCAGACCGCACTGAACGCCCGTGCCTACCGCCAGCAGGTGATCGCCTCCAACATCGCCAACGCCGACACGCCCAACTTCAAGGCCCGCGACGTGGATTTCCGCGAAGCCCTGGCCGGCGCCCTCGGCGGCGCGACCAGCGGCCTGCCCCTCAAGACCACCGCCAAGCGCCACATCGCTGGCGGCGCTGCCAGCCCGCTGGAAGCCAGCCTCAAGTACCGCACCGAAGAGCAGGGCGCGGTGGATGGCAACACCGTCAATATGGACACCGAACGCGCCGCCTTCGCCGAAAACTCGGTGCAGTACCAGGCCAGCGTGACCTTCATCAACGGCCTGCTGCGCTCCATGCAGATGGCCGTCCAGGGCCAGTAAGGAGATCGCGATGAGCATGCTCAACGTCTTTCAGGTGGCCGGCACGGCGCTCCATGCCCAGTCGATGCGCCTCAACACCACCGCCAGCAACCTGGCCAACGCCGACAGCGTGGTGGGCGCCGACGGCCAGCCCTACAAGGCCAAGCAGGTGGTGTTTGCCGCCACCCCGATGCCCGGCGCCGGCGTGGCCGCCCAGGGCGTGCGCGTCACCCAGGTGGTCGAGAGCGCCGCACCGATGCGCATGGTGTACGACCCGAAGAACCCCGCCGCGAATCCCGAGGGCTACGTGACGATGCCCAACGTGAATGTGGTCGAGGAGATGACCAACATGATCTCCGCCTCCCGCGCCTACCAGACCAACGCCGAGATGATGGGCACGGCCAAGAGCCTGATGGAAAAAACCCTCGCCATCGGCCAGTAACCGCATACCGAAAGCTGAAAAATCATGAGCACCGTCAACTCCACCGGTTCCACGACTTCCGCCGACGTCATCGCCGCGCTGCAGAAGGGTTCCAGCTCCTCCGCGTCCAAGACCGACGCGGCCCAGAGCCGGTTTCTCAAGCTGCTCACCGAGCAGCTCAAGAACCAGGACCCGCTCAACCCGGTGGATAACGCCCAGATGACCTCGCAGATGGCCCAGATCGAGACCGTCAATGGCCTCGACAAGCTCAACACCACGCTCGCCACGCTGCTCCAGAACAGCCAGTCCAGCGAAGTGCTGCAGGCGGCGGCGCTGGTCGGTAAGGGCGTGATGGTCGCCGGCAGCAACCTGAGCCTGACCAGCGGCAGCAAGACTTACGGCGGCTTCGAACTCGACAGCGCCGCCGACAAGGTGACGGTGACGATCAAGGATTCCAATGGCCTCGAGGTGCGCAAGCTCGAGCTGGGCGATGCGGACGCCGGGGTGCACAACTTTGCGTGGGACGGCCTCACCACCAACGGCGCCCAGGCCGCCTCCGGCAACTACACCATCAGCGTGGCCGCGACCCGGGGTGACACCACCCTGAAGCCCGTCGCGCTCCAGATCTCCACGGTGAACAGCGTCCTGCGTACCGGCAGTGGCAGCGTGTCTCTCGACGTGGGCAGCGGTCTGGTGAGCCTCGCCGACATCAAGCAGATTCTCTAAGCGGAGACAGAAAATGGCATTCCAGCAAGGTTTGAGCGGTCTTTCCATCGCTTCCAAGGCCCTCGACGCCATCAGCAACAACGTGTCCAACTCGGGCACCGTCGGCTTCAAGGAAGCCTCGGCCCAGTTTGCGGACGTCTTCGCTGCGTCGCTGTCGGCCGGCAGCGCCACCCAGGTGGGTATCGGCGCGTCGGTGAACAAGGTGTCCCAGCAATTCACCCAGGGCAACATCTCCACCAGCAGCAACACGCTGGATCTGGCGGTCAATGGCGCTGGTTTCTTCCGGATGAGCGACAACGGCACCATCACCTACAGCCGCAACGGCCAGTTCCATGTGGACAAGGAAGGCTACGTGGTCAATTCCAGCGGCCTGCGCCTCACCGGCAACACCTACGACGCCAAGGGCCTGCCCTCCGGCGTGGGTGGCGACATCCAGCTGAGCTTCGGCGACGCCGACCCCAAGGCCACCACCGACGCGGGCTACACCGTCAATCTGGATTCCCGCTCCGGCTCGCCCAAGTCGCTCACCCAGGCGCTCCTGAAGGGCACGACCACCCCCGTGACCTCCACGACCCCGCTGAGCTTCACGGCCGCCAACAACGACCTGACCATCACCGTGGATGGCGAGACCACCGCCACCGCCAAGATCGCGGCCAACACCTACACCGACACCAGCTCGCTGGTCGCCGCCATCCAGACCGCCATCGACCAGACCACCCTCAAGGGCCGGGTCACCGCGTCGAGCGACAGCAGCGGCGTGATCACCCTCAACTCCACTCATGGCGGCCGTCTGTCGAGCCTGGACGTGAGCGGTAACGCAGCCACCGCCCTCAAGCTCACGCCGTCTGCCGCCACCACCGTGTCGGTGAGCGGCAGCAACGCCACCTACGCGAGCCTCACCGGCACTTCGACCGCCGCCTATCCCCTCACCACCGCCTCCGCGTCGGTCATGAATATTGCGGTGGATGGCGGGTCGGCGGTCTCCGTCACCCTGCCGGCCGGCACCTACGCCACCGCCGCGGTGCTTGCCACTGCGCTGCAGGCCGCCGTCGATGCCACCGGCACTGGCAGCTCGGGCCTCAAGGGCAAGGTCGTCGTGGGCACCAACCCGTCCGACGCGATCACCTTCAGCTCGGCCACCGCCGGCGGCGTCTCGAAGATCACCGTTGCCGACACCACCGGCACCCTCGCCGGCACCACCCTCGGCATCCCGACCTTCACCGCCACGGCCAACACCGGCGGCTTCAGCATCACCGACCCGGCCAGCTACACCAGCACCACCTCCCAGACGGTGTACGACTCCCTCGGCAACCCCCACACCCAGGCCCTGTACTTCGTGAAGACCGCCCAGGCCAACAAGTGGGACGTCTACACCAGCCTCGATGGCGGCTTCCCGCCCGAGATCGACCCGACCACCGGCCTGCACAGCCCGACCACCGTGAGCTTCGACTCCAACGGCGGCCTGCTCACGCCCAAGACGATCTCCACCTCCTACACCGTGACCACCGGTGCCACCAAGGCGCTCACCGTCACCGTCGATCTGACCAACTCCACCCAGTTCGGCAACAGCTTCGCCGTCGCCCAGCTGAGCCAGAACGGCTACAAGCCGGGCTCGCTGTCGGGCCTCACCGTCGAGGCCGACGGCACCATCCTCGGCAACTTCAGCAACGGCCAGTCCCGCACCATGGGCCAGGTGCTGCTCACCAACTTCCGCAACCCCAACGGCCTCGTGTCGGTGGGCGGCAACCAGTGGCAATGGACGCCGGACGCCGGCGCGGTGGATGGCGCCGGTTCGGCGCCTGGCTCCGGCACCCTCGGCGTGCTCCAGTCTGCCGCCATCGAAGAATCCAACGTCGATCTCACCTCCGAGCTGGTCAACATGATCACCCAGCAGCGCGCCTACCAGGCCAACGCCCAGTCCATCAAGACCCAGGACCAGGTGCTGCAGACCCTGGTGAACCTGCGCTGATTAACCCGGAGAGCCCGTCATGGACCGCCTGATCTACACCGCAATGACCGGCGCCTCCGCCACCATGGGGCAGGAGGCGGCGGTGGCCCACAACCTGGCCAACGCCACCAGCACCGGCTTCAAGACCGAGCTCCACAAGCTGCGCGCCGTGCAGGTGCAGAACGCCCCGATGCCCACCCGCGCTTTCGTGGCCGACGCGAGCGTGGCCGACGACTTCTCACCCGGTCCGCTCCAGCACACCAATCGTGGCCTCGACATGGCGATCCAGGGCAAGGGCTGGTTTGCCGTGCAGATGCCCGACGGCACCGAGGGCTACACCCGCAACGGCAACTTCGAAGTGAGCGCCAACGGCATCCTGCAGACCCGCGGCGGCCTGCCGGTGCTGGGCACCGGGGGGCCGATCACCGTGCCGCCGGATGTCGAAGTGGCCATCGGTTCCGACGGCACCATCTCCACCGTTCCGCGCACCGGCGCCCGCAACAGCACCAGCGCGGTGGATCAGCTCAAGCTCGTCAATCCGCCCGAGGCCGACCTCAAGCGTGGCGGCGACGGCTTCTTCCGCACCGCCAACGGCGCCGCCGCTCCGGCCGATCCGGCCGTGCGCGTCGCCTCGGGCTATCTCGAGGGCAGCAACGTCAATGTGGTCGAGCAGATGGTCTCGATGATCTCCCTGGCCCGCCAGTACGAGATGCAGACCAAGATGCTGTCCACTGCCCAGGAAATGGACCGCTCCGCCAGCCAGCTCGTCGCCAAGAGCTGACCGGCCCGCGCCGGCCGGCTGACGCATCTTTCCATCCCCAGCGCCTGCCGGCTCGTCGGCAGGCGTTTTCATTTCGGCGGCGCTGCCGCCCGCCGGCAAGATTTTCCGGGCCGGCTGCCGGTGGCCCGCGCAGATTCTTGCCGGATCGCGCTTTCCCCCTGAATTGACAGCCTTTTCACCACCTTCTCCGGGGCTGGAACAGGACTTGCAAAGGATAGGATGACCCTGCCGCATTGAAGCGGCCAACCTTGTCGCCCCCGCCGGCGACGCCCGAAGTACAGGAGCCCACGATGATCCGCGCCCTCTGGATTGCACGCACCGGCCTCGACGCCCAGCAGACGCAGCTCGACGTCATCTCCAACAACCTGGCCAACGTGGCCACCAACGGCTTCAAGCGCTCCCGTGCGGTGTTCGAGGACCTGCTCTACCAGAACCTGCGCCAGCCGGGCGCCCAGTCCACCCAGCAGACGACCATCCCCTCCGGCCTGCAGATCGGTACCGGCGCGCGTCCCATCGCCACCGAGCGCATCCACACCCAGGGCAACCTCACCCAGACCGGCAACGCCCTCGACGTGGCGGTGCAGGGCGACGGCTTCTTCCAGATCCTGCTGCCCGACGGCACCACCGCCTACACCCGCGACGGCGCCTTCCAGAAAGACGCCAACGGCCAGATCGTCACCTCCAGCGGCTACCCGCTGCAGCCGGCCATCACCATCCCTGCCAACGCCCTGTCGGTCACCATCGGCAAGGACGGCGTGGTGTCGGTGACGCTGCCCAATCAGGCCGCGCCGTCCCAGATCGGCAACATCCAGCTGGCGGGTTTTGTTAACCCCGGCGGCCTGCAGAGCATGGGCGAAAACCTCTACCTCGAAACCGCCGCCAGCGGCACGCCCAACCCCAACACCCCGGGCACCAACGGCGTCGGCGTGCTCAACCAGACCTACGTGGAAACCTCCAACGTCAATGTGGCCGAAGAGCTGGTGCTGATGATCCAGACCCAGCGCGCCTACGAGATCAACTCGAAGGCCGTGTCCACGTCCGACGCCATGCTCGGCAAGCTCACCTCGCTGTAAGCGCGGCGCGCGGAGAACGATGATGATGAAACCCGTCCGGCAACTTGTTCCGGTGCTGGCCGCCACGGCCCTGGCCGGTTGTGCCGCCCTCCAGGCAACGCCCCCGACTGCCGTGCACCAGCCCATGAGCGTGCGCCCCGAGCCGCGCACTGCGCTGGCGTCCCAGCCCGGCGCGATCTTTCAGCCCAGCTTCTCGCGGCCGCTGTTCGAGGATCGCCGCGCCCGCTTCATCGGCGACGTGATCACCGTCAATCTGGTCGAATCCACCGCCGCCAGCAAGAAATCCTCCACCGCCGCCGAGCGCAGCGCCAGCCTCTCGGCGTCGATCTCGGCGATGGACAAGCTGCCGCTCAAGGGCCTCGCCGGCCTCGACGCCACCGCTTCCGACGCCACCAAGTTCGGCGGCAAGGGCGACGCCGCCGCCAACAACACCTTCACCGGCACCATCACCACCACGGTGATCGAGGTGCTGCCCAACGGCAACCTGCTCGTCTCGGGCGAAAAGCAGATCGCCGTCAATCAGGGCAACGAGTTCATCCGCTTCTCCGGTGTCGTCAATCCGGTCTATGTGACCGGCGCCAACACCGTGCAATCCACCCAGGTGGCCGACGCCCGCGTCGAATACCGCGCCAACGGCTATCTGGACGAAGTCCAGACCATGGGCTGGATGCAGCGCTTCTTCCTCACTGCCATGCCGTTCTGAGGACTGCCGTCATGCCTCGCCGAACCACCCGCCGAATCCTCACCGTCACGCGCCCGCTGTCCCGCTGCGTGCTCGCCGCCATGGCCGCCGTGTGCATGCTGGGCAGCCCCGCCGCCGAGGCCGAGCGCCTGAAGGATCTCGCCTCGATCGGCGGCGTGCGCCAGAACCAGCTGATCGGCTACGGCCTGGTGGTGGGCCTCGATGGCTCCGGCGACCAGACCACCCAGACGCCCTTCACCGTGCAGAGCATCATCAACATGCTCGGCAACCTGGGCGTCACCCTGCCGCCGGGCCAGTCGCTGCAGCTCAAGAACGTGGCCGCGGTGATGGTCACCGCCAGCCTGCCGCCCTACGCGCGGCCGGGCCAGCAGATCGACGTCACCGTGTCGTCCATGGGCAACGCCCGCTCGCTGAAGGGCGGTACCCTGCTGATGACGCCCCTCAAGGGCGCCGACGGCCAGGTGTACGCCATGGCCCAGGGCAGCCTGGCGGTGAGCGGCGCCGGCGGCGCTGCGCCGTCCGGCGGCAAGGTCACCGTCAATCACCTCTCGGCCGGGCGCATCCCCAGCGGCGCCACCGTCGAGCGGGCCGTCGCCAGCCCGGTGGGGCAGGGCGACTCCGTCTTCGTCGAGCTCAACAACACCGATTTCGGCACCGCCCAGAAGGTGGTCGACGCCATCAACGCTGTCGCCCCGGGCAGCGCCCAGGCCGTCGACGGCCGGCAGATCCAGGTGCGCGCGCCGGAAGATCTCAACCAGCGCGTGGCCTTCCTGGGCAAGCTCGAGAACCTCGACGTGACCCCGGCCATCCAGGCCGCCAAGGTCATCATCAACTCCCGGACCGGCTCGGTGGTGATGAACCAGAAGGTCGCCCTGCAGAACTGCGCCGTCTCCCACGGCAGCCTCACCGTCACCATCACCAACGAGCAGCAGGTCAGCCAGCCGGGCGCGCTGTCCGGCGGGCAGACGGCGGTCACCAACAAGGGCGGCGTGGACATCAAGCAGGAAGGCGGCAACATCTTCAACATCAAGGGCGGCACCAACCTGGCCGACGTGGTCAAGGCCCTCAACGCGGTGGGCGCCAACCCCCTCGAACTCATCGCCATCCTCCAGGCCATGAAGGCCAGCGGCGCCCTGCGCGCCGAGCTTGAGGTGATCTGACGTGGCCGCTTCCGATTTCAGCCAGATCAACGCCCTCGACCCGAACACCCTCGGCGGCCTGCGCCGGCTGTCGAAGGAGAGCTCGCCCGAGGCGACCAAGGAAGCCGCCCGCCAGTTCGAGGCGCTGTTCGTCCAGCAGATGCTCAAGTCGATGCGCGACGCCACCCCCAAGGGCAGCATGTTCGACAGCGACGAGACGCGCATGTACCAGTCGCTGCTCGACCAGCAGATGTCGATGCAGCTCTCCACCCGCGCCGGCGGCATCGGCCTCGCCAAGGTGATCGAGCGTCAGCTCAATGCCGGCAAGACCGAGGTGAAGCTGCCCGACGGCCCGGTGCCGCTGGATGCGGCGATCCGCCGTGGCTTCGATGGCGCCGTGTCGCCGTCCGCCACCGGCACGGCAAGCCAGGCGGCAAAAACTGCCGGAGCGGCAGCTTCGTCTGCGGCAACTGCCGTCCCGATGCTCCCCAACATGCCGGCCGGCGCCGGCCCGCGGGCCTTTGTCGAGAAAGTGTGGCCCCAGGCCGTCGAGGCCAGCCGCGCCACCGGCATCCCGGCCCGCTTCCTGGTGGCCCAGGCCGCGCTGGAAACCGGCTGGGGCAAGTTCGAGCTGAAGAACGCCGACGGCACGCCCAGCCACAACCTCTTCAACATCAAGGCCGGCAAGAGCTGGTCGGGCGACACCGTGAGCACCGCCACCACCGAATACGTGAATGGCGCCGCAACCCGCGAGAACGCCCGCTTCCGGGCCTATGGCAGCTACGCGGATTCCTTCCGCGACTACGCCAACCTGATCCGCAACAACCCGCGCTACGCCGCGGTGGTGGGCCAGAGCGACGCCACCGCCTTCGCCCGTGGCCTGCAGGCGGCAGGCTACGCCACCGACCCGCAGTACGCCGAGAAGCTCGCCCGCATCATCAACGGCAACACCCTGCGCGTGGCGCTGGCCGCCAGCGGCACCCAGTCGGCCTGAGTTTTCTGCCTGGCCGGTTGATAACTGGCAGAGTTTTTGCATAGGTAGGAGCAGACACCACCGACGCAAGGACGCGGATCATGGGCAGCAGCATCTTCAGCATTGGCCTCACCGGACTCAACGCCGCCCAGGCGGGCCTGGTCACGACCAGTCACAACATCTCCAACGCCGGCACCGCCGGCTACAGCCGCCAGAACACCGTCCAGAGCACCAACCCGGCGATGTTCACCGGCGCCGGCTTCTTCGGCGAGGGGACCAAGGTCGATACGGTCAAGCGCGCCTACAGCGCCTTCCTGACCAACCAGGTGCTGTCCGCCGACACCAAGTTCAGCGAGTACGACACCTACAACACCGAGATCGCCCAGATCGACAACATGCTGGCCGACGCCACCGTGGGCCTCACCCCGGCGATCCAGTCCTTCTTCGGCGGCGTGCAGGAAGTGGCCGCCAACCCGGCCAGCGTGCCGGCCCGCCAGTCGATGATCTCCACGTCCCAGAGCCTGGTGGCGCGCTTCCACAACCTGTCCGAGCGCCTCGACGACGTGCGCGCCGGCGTGGAAAGCCAGATCGACGAGACCGTCGGCGCCATCAGCAGCTACGCCAAGGACATCGCCGAGATCAACAACAAGATCATCATTGCCCAGCAGGCCGGCGCCAACCAGCCCGCCAACGATCTGCTCGACACCCGTGACCAGCTGATCGGCGAGCTCAACAAGCTGGTCCGCGTGTCCACCAACACCGCGGGCGACGGTTCCATGTCGGTGTTCATCGGCACCGGCCAGCCGCTGGTGATCGGCACCAACGCCACCAACCTCGACGCCCGGCCGTCGTTGTCCGACCCGACCCGCCTCGACGTGAACATCATTGCGTCCAACGGTAGCGCCATTCCCATCCCCGAGAGCCTGCTCGGCGGCGGCAAGCTCGGCGGACTGCTGTCGATGCGCACCTCGTCCCTCGACGCCGCCCAGAACCAGCTCGGCCTGATCGCCGTGGGCATCGCCACCCGCTTCAACGCCCAGCACGCCCTCGGGCAGGATCTCAACGGCAACCTCGGCACCGATTTCTTCACGACGCCGGACATCTACGTCACCCGCAACGCCCTGTCGTCCACCGCGTTCAGCAAGGACGACGTGCACTACGACGACATCTCCAAGCTCACCGGCGACGACTACCGGATCACCTTCACCGACACCGTCGGCAACTACAAGCTGACCCGCGTCTCCGACGGCGCCACGATCCCCACCGACACCCAGGTCGGCCTCAAGATCGACAAGCCCGCCGCGTCCAACGTGGGCGACAGCTTCCTGATCCAGCCGACCCGCTACGTGGCCGGCACCTTCGGCGTCGCCATCACCGACACCCGGATGATCGCCGCCGCTGCGCCGATCAGCAGCAGCGCCGGCTCCGAGGGCCTCCTCAGCACCATCGGCAGCAGCGCGACCGCCTCCATCAGCGCGCCCACCATGCTCAGCGCCGACAAGTTCGCCAGCCTCGCGGCGGCCAACACCGTGTTCAGCTTCAGCGCCAGCCCCGACACCCTGTCGATCACCGGCCTGCCCAGCGGGATGAAGGTCAGCTACACCGACGCCAGCGGCACCGTCGTCGGCCCCAGCACCCTCTCCAGCATTCCCTACACAGCCGGGATGAGCGTCGGCCTGTGGCACGCCACCGGCGCCACCACCAACCAGCAGGACGTCTCCTTCTCCTTCACCGGCACGCCGGCGGCGGGCGACAGCTTCCTGCTGCGGGGCGGCACGCCCAACCAGGGCACCGCGGCGATCAGCGCCCCGGTGGTGTCCGACACCACCAACCTCACCGCCCTCAAGGCCGGCTACACCACCCTCAGCTACAACAGCAGCGGAATGCTGACGGTGAGCAACCTGCCCGCCGGCATGGCCGTCGCCTACACGCCGCTCAACGGCACCCAGACGGTCGGCTCGCCGGTGCCCTACAGCAGCGGGATGAGCATCGCCTTCGGCCACATGAGCGGCACCGATTTCGTGTCCGAAGTGTCCTTCACCGTGTCCGGCGCCCCGAGCGTGAACGACCGCTTCAACATCGGCGCCAACACCGCCGGCGTCTCCGACAGCCGCAACGCCGTGCTGCTGGGCAACCTCCAGACCACCAAGACCCTGCTGTCCGCCTCCGGCCAGCCGTCGGCCACCTTCCAGTCGGTGTATTCCCAGCTGGTGAGCGCGGTAGGCAACAAGGCGCGCGAGCTCGGCGTCAATCGCGACGCCCAGGAAAGTCTGGTCGAACAGGCCTCGAGTGCGCAGCAATCCCTTGTTGGGGTAAATCTCGATGAAGAAGCGGCCAACTTGATCCGTTATCAACAGGCATACCAGGCCGCGAGCAAGGTGATGAGCGTTGCCTCCAAGCTCTTCGACCAAGTGCTGGCCCTCGGACAATAACCTGAAGGAACATCATCATGCGAGTCACCACGGGCATGATCTACGACACGGGCGTCGCGCAGATGCAACGGCAGAGCGCCCAGCTCCTCGACACCCAGCAGCAGGTGGCCACCGGCCGCCGCATCCTGCGTCCGTCGGACGACCCGGTCGCCTCGGCGCGGGCGCTGGAAGTCTCCCAGTCGAAGAGCGTCAACGCCCTCTACACCAGCAACCAGGGCTACGCGGGCGACGCCCTCAAGCTGGTGGACAGCAAGCTGATGGCCGCCACCGACATCGTCACCTACGTGCGCACCCGCGCGGTCGAGGCGGGCAACGGCACCTATTCGAACCAGGAGCACGCCGCCATCGGCGTGGATGTGGCCCAGCAGTTCGATGCGCTGCTCGGCATCGCCAACAGCCAGGATTCGGCCGGCGACTACGTCTTCGGCGGCTATCGCAGCAACAGCCTGCCGTTCTCCGGCTCGATGGCGAGCGGCATCCAGTACAAGGGCGACCAGGGCGCGCGCACGCTGCAGATTTCCGCCTCGCGGGAGCTGCCGATCACCACCTCCGGCGACGACATCTTCAACGCCGTCCACGCCGCGCCGGGCTCGGGTTTTGCGCTGTCCAGCGCCAGCAACACGGGCTCCGCGCTGGTGTCGGGCCTGTCGCTGGCGAGCAGCTACAACGGGCATGCCTACGCGGTGAACGTCGCCTCCGGCCCGGCGTATTCGGTGGTGGATGCCACCACCGGCGCCACCGTGCCCGTCACCTCCTCGACGAGCGGCACCAGCACCACCCTCAGCTTCGGCGGCGTCACCCTGAGCCTCGACGGCACGGCCGCGGCGGGAGACAGCTTCAACGTGTCCACCGTGGCCAGCGCCTTCGACGTGCTGGGCAACTTCGTCACTTCGCTCAAGTCGGGCAACGCGTCGGCCATCGCCTTCGGCAACAAGCAGGCCATCGCCAGCATGGACGCCACCCAGGACAACATCTCCCGGGTGCAGTCCGGCGTCGGCTCGCGGATGGTCGAGGTGGAAACCCAGCAGAACATCGGCAGCGACCTCGACCTGCAGTACAGCGAGGCCTTGTCCCGGCTCGAGGACGTGGATTACGCCGAGGCGGTGAGCAACCTCACCCAGCAGAAAACCTTCCTCGAGGCGGCCCAGCAGAGCTTCCTGAAGGTCAGCAACCTGTCGCTGTTCAACTATCTGTAGCGGATGTGATGACGCGCCGAACGTCCGTTTTCGCTGTGGCCCTCGCCGCGCTCCTGGCCGGTTGCGAGAGCATGCCGGCCAAGGAATGGGGCCTGCTGCCGGCGGCCGGGCTGCTGGTGCAGGATGCGGGCCTCCTGAAGGCGCCGTTCGGGGCGGCGGCGGTGGCGGCGTACATCGTCAGCGATCCCTTCGCGCCCAACTGGACGATCGAGGAATCCCGCCAGTCCGACGACCACTACATCATGGCCCTGCGTCACAAGGCCATGCACAGCGGCGGTGGCGGCGAGGCGCGTCAGGTGTTCGCCCGCCGGGCGGCGCAGCTGGCGGGCCAGCCGGGTTTTGGCGCCTACGAGGTGGTGCGGTGGCAGACCGGCATCGAAAGCGGCCGGCCCTTCGCCCAGCGCGTGGCCTATGGCGAGGTGCGCCTGGTGCGGCTGGTGCCGCCCCGGGACGTGGCCAATTCGGCGCCCTGAGGCGGGCGCGCATCTGTGCCTATCGTTTTTTCGGTTTGATCAATCTGTGCCGGTTTTTTGCCGCCGCCTGCAAGCGTCTCTGAACCTTGCGACGCCGGTCGGACTTCCGTAAGGTGCGCCCATCGCAGGCACAACGAAACGAAAGCGCACATGGACCGCATGACCGAACGCCGCCGGGATCGCCGCATCCCCCTCGGCTGCAAGGTGGGCATCAAGCTCCCCCATTCCACGCAAGCCGTCGTCGGCACCTGCGTCGACCTCAGCGTCGGCGGCCTCACCATCCGGTCTTCCCATGTGCCGCAGATGGACGAAGTCTTCGAGATCGCCGTGCTGCCGCCCGACATGGGCGGCCCGTTCCAGCCGCTCCACGCGCGGGTGCGCGTGCGTCGCTGCCACGGCCTGGAACAGGCCGGGCTCTACGAGATGGGCGTCGAGATCATCGACATCATCAAGTAGCGCCCGGTTTCATCAGCGCTGGCGCAGCCCCGCGTGGGCCGCGCCGACGTCGGCGTAAAGCTGCCCCGGCGTCGCGCTGCGGTCGAAAGCGCCCGCCAGCTGCAGGCGCAGGAAGGTGCTCGAGGTGTAGCGCGTCACCTGCGTGTAATGGCGCTCCACCAACGCCTTCACCATCGCCGCGTATTCATCCACCAGCTCTGGCGCAATGCTGAAGCGGTCGTAATTGACCACCGCCGCCACCTTGTGGCCGATCCCCGCCAGCCGCGCCTCCACCGCCACGCGGATGCGTTCGATGTCGGCGCTGGTGCGCAGGTTGAGCCCCTCGAAGTTCACGAAGAACAGCTGCCCGGCCGGGTCGTACGAGAGCCGCGTGTCGAGCGGCATTTCGAGCAGATCCGGGCGCAGGTGCATCGGCCCGTCGGCAAAGATGCGCGCGTCCATCAGCGCCGGCTCGGCGGGGATCAGCGGGCGGAAATCCATCCGCGCGAGGATGTCCCGCTCGATGTCGACGCCCGGCGCCACCTCGGCGAGCACCAGCCCGTCGGGCCCCAGCCGGAACACGCAGCGCTCGGTGATGTAGAGCACCGGCGTGCCGCGCCGGTTGGCCTCGGGGCCGCTGAAGGTGCGGTGCTCCACCTGCTCGACGAACTTCGAGGCCGAGCCGTCGTTCTCGATGATGAGCTTGCCGGCCTCGATGGCCACCTTCAGGTTGCCCGCGGTGAAGGTGCCCACGAAAACCACCTTCTTGGCGTTCTGGCTGATGTTGATGAAGCCGCCGGCGCCGGCCAGCCGCGGCCCGAAGCGCGACACGTTGAGGTTGCCCTCGCGGTCGGCCTGGGCGAGGCCCAGGAAGGCCATGTCCAGCCCGCCGCCGTCGTAGAAGTCGAACTGGCTGGGCTGGTCGATGATCGCCTGGGGATTGATGGCGGCCCCGAAGTTGAGCCCGCCAGCGGGCACGCCGCCGATCACGCCGGGCTCGGCGGTCATGGTGATGAGGTCGGTCACCTGTTCTTCGGCGGCCACCGCGGCGAGGCCCTCGGGCATCCCGATGCCCAGGTTCACCACCGCGTTGGCGCGTAGCTCCAGCGCGGCGCGGCGGGCGATGATCTTGCGCTCGCTCATCTCCATCGGCGCCACCGCCGACATGGGCACCCGCAGCTCGCCGGCAAAGGCCGGGCTGTAGGTCTCGATGAAGGTCTGCATGTGGTATTCGGGCTTCTCGGCCACCACCACGCAATTGACGAACACGCCGGGGATCTTCACCTGGCGCGGGTTGAGGCTGCCGCGCTCGGCGATGCGCTCGACCTGGGCGATGACGATGCCGCCCGAGTTGTGGGCGGCCATCGCGATGGCCTGGGCCTCGAGGGTGAGCGCCTCCTTCTCCATCGTGATGTTGCCGTCGGCGTCGGCGGTGGTGCCGCGGATGATGCCGACGTGGATCGGGAAGGCCTTGTAGAACAGGTATTCCTCGCCGTCGATCTCCATCAGCCGGACGATGTCGGTGGTGGTGCGCTCGTTGAGCTTGCCGCCGCCGAAGCGCGGATCGACGAAGGTGCCGAGGCCCACCCGGGTGAGCGTGCCCGGCTTGCCCGCGGCGATGTCGCGGAACAGGTGGGTGATGACGCCCTGGGGCAGGTTCCAGGCCTCGATGCGGCTCGCCACGGCCAGCTGCTGCAGGCGCGGCACGAGGCCCCAGTGGCCGCCGATGACGCGGGCGACGAGGCCGTCGTGGCCCAGGTGGTTGAGGCCGCGCTCCTTGCCGTCGCCCTGGCCGGCGGCGTACACCAGCGTCAGGTTGCGGGGGGCGCCGAGGCCGCGCATGTCCTCGCCTTCGGTCTCGAGAAAGTACTCCTCCAGCGCCACGGCGATGTTCTCGGGAAAACCGATGCCGACGAAGCCGCCGGTGGCGATGGTGTCGCCGTCGCGGATCAGGCGCACGGCCTCGCGGGCCGAGACGATCTTGCCGTTACCGGCGGTGGGCATCGCGGGGGCGACGGGATTCTGGCTGGTGCTCATGGTGATGACTCCTGTGCCTGAAGATCCGCCGCGCCTCAGACGAGGCCGGTGAGGTAGTAGGTGGCGATGATGGCGAAGACCGCGCTGGTCTTGATCATCGTGATCGCGAAGATGTCCTTGTAAGCCACCTTGTGGGTCAGGCCGGTGACCGCCAGCAGGGTGATCACGGCGCCGTTGTGGGGCAGGGTGTCCATGCCGCCGGAGGCCATCGAGGCAACCCGGTGCAGCACTTCGAGCGGAATGCCGGCGGCGTTGGCGGCGCTGATGAAGGTCTCGGACATTGCAGCCAGCGCGATGCCCATGCCGCCCGACGCCGAACCGGTGATGCCGGCCAGGGTGGTGACGGTGATGGCTTCGTTGATCAGCGGGTTGGGGATCACCTTGAGGGCGTCGGCCACCACCAGGAAGCCGGGCAGGGCGGCGATCACGGCGCCAAAGCCGTATTCGGAGGCGGTGTTCATCGAGGCCAGCAGCGCACCACCGACGGCGGCCTTGGTGCCTTCGGCAAAGCGCGCGGCGACGGTCTTCCAGGCGAACACCATGACGGTGAGGATGCCCACCAGCAGCGCGCCTTCCACCGCCCAGATGGCGGCGATCTTGGAGACGTCCTGCACCACCGGCGCGGCCTTGCCGATCACCGCCGGGATGAAGCTGTGGCTCTTGCCGTAGATGGTCGGGATGAGGTCGGTGAAGAGCTTGTTGGTGACGCCCACCAGCACCAGCGGCAGCACGGCGAGGATCGGGTTGGCGAGCTTTTCGGTGTCGTCGAAGGGCTCGGGCTCGTTCACCAGGTTGGTGCCGTAGCCTTCACCGGCGGCCATCGCCGTGCGGCGGCGCCATTCCAGGTAGGCCATGCCCAGCACGAAGATGAAGATCGAGCCGATCACGCCCAGCACCGGGGCGGCGTAGATGTTGGTCTTGAAGAAGGTGGTCGGGATGACGTTCTGGATCTGCGGCGTGCCGGGCAGGGAATCCATCGTGAACGAGAAGGCGCCCAGGGCGATGGTGCCGGGGATCAGGCGCTTCGGAATGCCGCCCTGGCGGAACATCTCGGCCGCGAAGGGATACACCGCGAACACCACCACGAACAGCGACACGCCGCCGTAGGTGAGCAGCGCGCACACCAGCACGATGGAGAGCATCGCCCGCTCGGCGCCCACCAGCTTGATGACCGACGAGACGATGGACTTGGAGAAGCCCGACAGCTCGATGACTTTGCCGAAGATGGCGCCGAGCAGGAAGACCGGGAAGTAGTTTTTGACGAAGCCGACCATCTTGTCCATGAAGAGGCCGGTGAACATCGGTGCGACGAGGGTCGGGTCGGTGAACAGGACTGCGCCGAGGGCTGCGACCGGCGCGAAGAGGATGACGCTGTAGCCCCGGTACGCGATGTACATCAGGAAGCACAGCGAGGCTAATACGATCAGGAATGACATGGCTGGAATCTCCTCCGTTATGGGTTTGCCGGAGGGGAAGGGCAGAAACCATGCCAGTATTTTTACTTATTGATTCATAAGGGGATTGTATTTTTGCTGCGGCGCATCGTGTCCGTGCTGCCGGGCAGGGTGTCTGGTGCCGCGGACAGGTGTCGTGGCGCAGCCGTCAGGTGCTGGCCGCGCCGCCCAGGCCCAGGGCGGCGATCTTCTCGTACAGCGACGCGCGGGAGATGCCGAGGATGCGCGCGGCCTGGGCCTTGTTGCCACCGGCGCTGGCGATGGCGTCGGCGATGGCGCGGCGCTCGGCGTCCTGCTGGATCTGGTCGAGGGTGCGTCCGGGGCTGGCCTTGGCCGGGGCGGGCCTAGCTCGCGTGGCGGCCGGCAGCAGGTGCTCGAAATCCCGGCCTTCGAGCCGGTCGGCGTCGGACAGCAGCAGGGCCCGTTCGAGCATGTTCGACAGCTCGCGCACGTTGCCCGGCCAGGTGTAGCCGGCCAGGCAGGCGATGGCGTCGGCCGACAGGCTGCGGGGCGGTTCGCCCAGCTGGCGGGCGATGCTGTCGGTGAGGCATTCGGCGATCAGCGGCAGGTCGTCGATGCGCTCGCGCAGCGGCGGCACATCCAGCGTCATCACGTTGAGCCGGTAGAACAGGTCGGCGCGGAAGCGGCCTTCGTCCACCTCCAGCTGCAGGTTGCGGCTGGTGGCGGCGATGATGCGCACGTCGATGGGGATCAGCCGGTTGGAGCCGACCGGCTCGATCTCCTTCTCCTGCAGGGCGCGCAGCAGCTTGGCCTGCAGCGCTGGCGACATGTCGCCGATCTCGTCGAGGAACAGGGTGCCGCCCTGGGCCAGCTCGAACTTGCCGCTGCGGCCCTTGCGGTCGGCGCCGGTGTAGGCGCCGGGGGCGACGCCGAAGAACTCGGTCTCGAGCAGGGTTTCGGGGATGGCGGCGATGTTGACCGCCACGAAGGGCGCCTCGGCCCGCGGGCTGGCGGCGTGGATGGCCTGGGCGAGGAGCTCCTTGCCGGTGCCGGTTTCGCCGAGGATGAGCACCGGCGAGCCGGCGCGGGCGGCGCGGCGGGCCTTGTCCTTGACCGCCACGCAGGCCGGGCTGCTGCCGACGAAGCTGGCGAAGGTGTAGCGGGTGCGGCGGGCTTCGTCGAGCTTGCGGCGGGTGTCGGCAAGCTCGAGGCGCAGGTTCTGGAAGCGCGACAGGAGGGGGGCGAGCTGGCGCGGGTCGTCGAAGATCATCACGCCCACGCCGCCGATGATCTCACCGGCGCTGTCGCGCACCGGCAGGCGCATCACCACGAAGGATTCGCTGCCGAACTCCATCACGTCGAGCATGATGGGCTTGCCGCTCGCCACCACGTTGCGCATCAGGCTGTTGGGGATCACGTCCTCGACGGGCACGCCAATCACCGAGGCCGGGTCGGCGATGCCCAGATGGCGCGGGTACTGCTCGTTCATCCAGACGATGCGGGCTTCGCGGTCGACGATCAGGATGCCCTCGGAGAGCTCGGAGAACGCCGCCAGCAGCGTGTCGTTCACGTGCCGGCGGATGCGTTCGGCCTCCGCTGCGAAGGGTGCTGATGCCATCGGTCTCCTGCCTTGTTCTGGTTGTTCCGCGCCAAGGATAGCGCACCTGGCGCTGCTAATGCCTGCGTGGCTGCAGTCCGATCTCGATGGCGGTCTGCGGGCCGATCAGGGTGTCGGCGAGGCTGTCGGGCTCTTCGGCGCGGCCCTCGGAAACCGGGATGCGCCCGGCCATGATCTCGGCCATCGCCTGGGGATGGCGCGGCTGGTGGTCGGGGTCGGCGTAGCCGTCGGGGAAGACTGGCTGCAGGGTCTGCGGGTCGTATTTGTCGGTGGCGCCGAGGGTGTGGAGCAGCTCGTGGGCGATCACCACCGCGTTGCGCTGGCGCTCGTCGCGGCTGGCGAAGACCTTGACCACGCCGATCAGGCCCTTCTCGAGCCCGAGGGAGTGATCCAGCGCCGGAGTTCTGGCCGGGTCGTGGTAGAGCACGAACAGGCGGATCTCCGGGCGCGGCCCCGGCGCGGCGTCGTGGCGCCAGGCCCAGTAGCGCAGCTGCAGGCTCCACAGGGCCACGGACAGCCGGCTGCCGTCGGCCGGGAGCGGCGGGGGCAGGGCATTGACCGGCGGCGCCAGGTTGATCGCCACCGGGCGCAGCAGCGGGCGGCCGTAACGGCGGACTTCTTCCTGCAGCCATTCGCCGATGGGGGCGAAGTCGTCCGGGTGCAGGCGCTCGACGATCTGGCGGGTGACCGGCGAGTCGTCGGCCATGATGGGGTAGATCGTGGTGTGCACCGAGTGCTTCCAGTCGGTGGCCTGGGCGCCGGCGCGCCACGCGCCCACAGCCACGGTGACGAGGATGATCAGCAGGATGGCGATGCGCAGTTTGCGGAACATGGGCGGAGCAGTGGCTAGTGACGAAGCTGTCATATTCTAGCGATGCCGACGCCCGGGCTGTCCACGGGTGTCAGCCGGCAGGCAGGGCCGGGGCCTGGCGCAGTTCGTCGAGAAAGGCCCGGGCTGGCAGCGACAGCACCTTGCTGCGCAGATGCACCACGTTCCACGGCCGATGCAGCGGAAAGCCGGCCACGTCGAGCACGCACAGCCCTTCGGCCTCCAGGCGTTCGCCCAGGGCGTGGCGCGACAGCACGGTGAGGCCCATGCCGGTGCCGGCCAGCTCCAATAGCGCCTCGTTGCTGGCCAGCGACAGGCGTACCCGCAATTGCACGCCGGCCGCCGCGGCGAAGGCGTCCACCCCGTGGCGCGAGCCGGAGCCGGGCTCCTTGAGGAGGAAGGGCTCGCCGGCCAGTTCGGCCAGCGTCACCGGCCGCCCGGAGGCCCAGTGGTCGCGGGGGGCGAGCACCACCAGCTCGTTGTCGAGGAAGGGATGGACGACGATGTCCAGGTCGTCGGGCGGGTAGGACATCACGTACAGGTCGTCCTCGTTGCGGCGCAGGCGCTCGACGATCTTGGCCCGGTTGGCGATCTCCAGCTCGATGGAGACATCCGGGTAGCGTCGGCAGAAGGCGCCGACCATGCGCGGCACGAAGTACTTGGCGGTGGTCACCAGCGCCACTCGCAGCTTGCCGCGGCGCAGGCCACGTAGCTCGTCGATGGCCGAGTCGAAGCGGTTCCACACGTCGTCGAGGCTGCGCACGGTGGCGAGGAGCTCGTCGCCGGCGGCGGTGAGGCGCAGCTCGCGCCCGGTCTGGTCGAAGAGCGGCATGCCGACGGTGTCGGCCAGCTGGCGCAGCTGGATCGACACCGCCGGCTGGGTGAGGTGCATGGCCTCGGCGGCGCGGCTGAAGCTGCCCAGCCGGGCGACGGCGGCGAAGGTTTCGAGCTGGCGGAAGGTGATGCGGCGGCGCATGTATAAGTTTTAACTTATCAAATAATCGAAAAGCTTTAATTGGATTTTATGCTGCGCTGCCCCCAAGCTTGCAAGCGTTTTGTTGACTGCGGGCTGCGGCCCGATCCAGCCATGCCTTTCGAACCCGTGATCCTGTTTTTCGTGCTCGGCCTCGTGGCCGGCATCGTGCGCTCCGACCTCAAGCTGCCCGGCGTGGTGTATGAGGCGCTGAGCATCTTCCTGCTGCTCGCCATCGGGCTGAAGGGGGGCGTCGAGCTGTCCCGTCACGACGTGACCGACCTGGCCTTGCCGGCGCTGGTGATCGTGGCGGTGGCGTTGTTGATTCCCCTCGCCGCGTTTCCGGTGCTGCAGCGGCTGGGGCGTCTGCCGCGGGCGGATGCAGCGTCGATCGCGGCCCATTACGGGTCGGTGAGCGTCGTCACCTTTGCGGTGGCGAGCAGCTATCTGGCCAGCCGGGGCGAACCGGCGGAGGGATACATGGTGGTCTTCCTGGCGCTGCTGGAGTTGCCGGCGCTGGTGGTGGGCGTGGCGCTGGCCAGGAAGGGCGCGGCCGACACCCGCTGGGGCAAGCTGTTCCACGAGGTGCTGGCGGGCAAGAGCATCGTGCTGCTGGGCGGTGGCCTGTTGATCGGCTGGCTGGCCGGGCCGGCGGGCATCCAGCCCCTCGACCGGGTGTTCTTCGACCTTTTCAAGGGCATGCTGGCCTTCTTCCTGCTGGAGATGGGCCTGGTGGCGGCTGGCCGGCTGGCCGACCTGCGCCGGGCGGGCGTGTTTCTGGCCGGCTTTGCGGTGCTGATGCCGCTGGCGGGCGGCCTGCTGGGCGTGCTCACCGCCAATCTGCTGGACCTGTCGGTGGGTGGGGCGATGCTGCTGGCCACGCTGTACGCCAGCGCGTCTTACATCGCAGCGCCGGCGGCAATGCGCATCGCGGTGCCCGAGGCCAACCCGG
This sequence comes from Zoogloea sp., assembly GCA_023150095.1. Taxonomy (GTDB): domain Bacteria; phylum Pseudomonadota; class Gammaproteobacteria; order Burkholderiales; family Rhodocyclaceae; genus Zoogloea. Next base: position 47,205 of record JAKLLO010000011.1, read on the forward strand.
CCCTGTCGATCGGCGCGTCGCTGGGCATCACCTTCCCGTTCAACCTGCTGGTCGGCGTGCCGACCTACCACTGGCTCGCCAGCCATCTTGCCGGAGTGATCTGATGAATCTGCCCCTGAGCCTGCGCAGGCTCCTCACCATCATCTGCGAAGCCAGCCTGGAGCCCGAGCTGGTGGACGAAATGGCCCGCCTCGGGGCCCGCGGCTACACCATCACCGAGGCCCGCGGGCGGGGCGCCCATGGGTTGCGCGACGGGTCGTGGGGCGCGTCGGCCAACATCCGCGTGGAGGTGCTGTGCGACGAGGCGACCGCCGAGGCCATCGTGAACACGCTGCATGCGCGCTACTCTGCCAACTACGGGATGGTGATGTTCGTGACCGACGTGGCGGTGCTGCGGCCGGACAAGTTTCGCGCGGCGCCGGGCTGAGGCTTGCCGGCCTCAGTCCTGGTCGGTAAAGGCCGGGAGTTCTTCGAGGACGCGAGCCGGAACCGGCCGGCCGAAGTGGTAGCCCTGGAGGGCGTCCACATCGAGGTCGCGCAGGGTGTTGACGGTCTGGATGTCCTCGACGCCTTCGGCCACGGTGCGCAGCCCGAGGGCGCGGCCGAGCTGGACGATGGCCTGCAGGATGCGCAGGCCGTCGGGGGTGTGCACGCGCTGGACGAAGGAGATGTCGATCTTGAGCTCCTGGACCGGCAGCTCGTGGAGCTGCGACAGCGAGGCGTAGCCGGTGCCGAAGTCGTCGATGGAGAGGGTGAAGCCGGCCTCGACCAGCTGGCGCAGGCGCTCCTCGGCGAACTCCACTTCGAGCAGCGCGACGGATTCGGTGATCTCCAGCACGATGGCCGAGGTGGGCAGCTCGTGCCGGCCGACGTCCTGGATCAGGTTGCTGACGAATTCCGGCGCAAACAGCTGGCGCTTGGAGATGTTGAGCGACAGGTGCAGCTCGGGCCGGCGGGCGTGCCAGCGCTGGAACTGGGCCAGCGCCAGGGTCGTCACCCGCTGGCCGAGGTCGGCGATCAGGCCCAGGCTCTCGGCCATGGGGATGAAGGTGGCCGGGGAGATCCAGCCCAGATCCTTGTCGTGCCAGCGGGCCAGGGCTTCGATGCCCACCAGCCGGTGGCGCCCTTCGGCGTCGCGCTCGGTGCGCACCTGGGGCTGGAACCACACCTCGATCTGCCCGCCCTGGATCGCGTCGGCCAGCTTGGCCTGGATGTACAGCTCCTTCTTGCCCAGGCCCTTGGCCGACATTTCGGAGAACAGCTGGAAGTTGTTCCGCCCCTGGGACTTGGCGTAGAACATCGCCCGGTCGGCGTGGGCCAGCAGGGTTTCGACGCTGTCGCCGTCGTCGGGAAACATCGCGATGCCCATGCTGAAGGTGGCGTTGATCGGCTGGCCCGCCACCGCGAAGCTGCGCGGCATCACCTTCTGCAGCTTGCGCGCGACCTGCCGGGCGTCTTCGGGGCTGGACAGGCCGGGCAGCAGGGCGACGAACTCGTCACCGCCCCAGCGCGCCACCGAGTCGCCGTTGCGCAGGCTCTTCTCGAGGGCCTGGGCCATGGACAGCAGCAGCGCATCGCCGGCCTTGTGGCCGTAGGCGTCGTTGATGTTCTTGAAGTGGTCGAGATCGATGAAGCACACCGCGGCCTTGTCCTGGTTGCGGCGGGCGAGCTGGATGACCTTGCAGATGCGATCCTCCAGCAGCACCCGGTTGGGCAGGCCGGTGAGGGCGTCGTGGAGCGCCATGTGGGCGATGTGACGCTCCTGCAGGTAGCTCTTGGTGATGTCCCGCAGCACGCCGCGGATGCCGACGATCTCGCCGGTGCTGGTCAGTTCGGTGACGAAGCGGCACTCCATCCAGCGTTCGTAGGCGGCATCGCCGATGAAGCGGAAGCGCCCGTGAAACTCGTCCTTCGTCCCGTCGGCGAGGCTCTGGATGCAGCCCTGGAAGGCCGCCGTGTCGTCCGGGTGAACCGAGTCGACGAGGGGGTAAGCGCCGGGCGCGTGGCCGGCCAGCTGCCACCATCCGCTGTTGGCGTTGGCGATGGTCCCGTCGGGGCGCAGCTCGACGACGGCTTCCTCGAGCATGTCGAGGGTGCGCACCAGGGAGTGCTGCTCGGCGGCCCAGTGCTTTTCCTTTTCGAGGGCACGGCTCAGTTCGTGGAAGGGCTGGCGCACGCTCTCGACGAACACGGCCCGGTAGATGAAGCCGTAGGAGATGATCTTGTAGAGGTGGCCGAGGAAGTTGTAGCTGTCGCTCACCGAGACATAGCGGGTGAAGCACAGCTCGGAGAGCATCGCCACCGCCGAGGCCGCGAAGAGGTCGGCCGCGTTGAAGGTGGTGCCGCGCAGGGCCTGCCACCCGAACAGCAGCGCCGCCGCGCCATAGATGAGGACCAGCCCGTACTCGAGCGCCACCTTGAGGGGGGTGAGGCCGCTGCCCGGGATGAAGAAGACGGGCAAGCTGGCGGGCATCCAGAGCTCAAGGACGTAGAGCAGCGTCACGTAGGCCAGCACCGCGGCGAGCACCGCGTAGCGGCTGCGAGTCTCGAGCATCGGCTGCCACGGCCGGAGGGCGGCCACCAGCAGCCCCACGGCCACCAGCAAGCGGGCCGCGAGCCAGAAGACGATGGCCTTCTGGGGGCTCGCGGGGGTGATGAAGTCTGGCATGCCCCGATAGCCCAGCATGTGGCCGAAATCGAGCAGGGCGGTGCCCAGCAGCACTGCACCCAGCAGCAGCACGTTGCCGGGCCTCTCGTCCGAATAGGCGTTCCAGACGATGCCGAACACCAGCATGGCGACGATGATGGCGCCGGTTTCCATGGCGGTGTGCAGTGGCAGGTAACGGCCGATGCCGAAGTCGGCCGATGGAATCAGGCCGACGAACAGGAAGAACAGCAGCAACACGCCAGGCCACAAGACGGCACGTTTCAGGTCGCGGTGCTGTGCCGGGGACAGGTGCATGGGCAACAGGGCGGATGCAGACATCAATGGCTCGTCCTTGGTGGGGTGACGATTCGGTTCGCGCGGCGTGGAGTCGGAGCTGCCTGGTCCGGCCCGGACGCATTCAATCCGATTATCGGCGCAGGAGCGCGCCATGTTGATGCTTCCGGGCGCTCCGGACGAAAAAAAACCCGACACGTGTGTCGGGTTTTTGGCGAGGCGGAGACTCAGGCGACGGTGACCGGGATCTTGCCGATCTTGGCCTGCCATTCCTTCGGGCCGGTGTTGTGCACCGAGGTGCCGGCAGAATCCACCGCAACGGTGACGGGCATGTCCTGCACGTCGAACTCGTAGATGGCTTCCATGCCCAGGTCGGCAAAGCCGACGACCTTGGCCGACTTGATGGCCTTGGCCACCAGGTAGGCGGCGCCGCCCACGGCCATCAGGTAGGCGGACTTGTTGTCCTTGATGGCTTCGATGGCGGTGGGGCCACGCTCGGACTTGCCGACCATGGAGATCAGGCCGGTCTGCTCGAGCATCATGCGGGTGAATTTGTCCATCCGGGTGGCGGTGGTCGGGCCGGCGGGGCCGACGACTTCATCGCGCACCGGGTCCACCGGGCCGACGTAGTAGATCACGCGGTTGGTGAAGTCGACGGGCAGCTTCTCGCCCTTGGCCAGCATGTCGGCGATGCGCTTGTGGGCGGCGTCGCGGCCGGTGAGCATCTTGCCGTTGAGCAGCAGCTTCTGGCCCGGCTTCCAGGATGCGACTTCTTCCTTGGTCAGGGTGTCGAGGTTCACGCGGGTGGCGGACTTGAGATCCGGCGTCCAGGTGACGGCGGGCCAGTCTTCGAGCTTGGGCGGCTCGATCTTGGCGGGGCCGGAGCCATCCAGGTGGAAGTGGCAGTGACGGGTGGCGGCGCAGTTGGGCACCAGCGCCACCGGCAGGTTGGCGGCGTGGCAGGGGTAGTCGAGCACCTTCACGTCGAGCACGGTGGTGAGGCCGCCCAGGCCCTGAGCACCAACGCCCAGCGCATTGACCTTCTCGTACAGCTCGAGGCGCAGCTCTTCGGCGCGGGTGAGCTTTTCGCCCTTGGCGGCGGCGTCAGCGGCCTTGGCCTTCAGGTCGTGGATATCGACCGGGGCCATGATGGATTCCTTGGCCAGCAGCATGGCCTTTTCGGGCGTGCCGCCGATGCCGATGCCGATGATGCCCGGCGGACACCAGCCGGCGCCCATCTCGGGGATCTTCTTGAGAACCCAATCTACCAGATCGTCGGAGGGGTTGAGCATCGCGAACTTGGACTTGGCCTCGGAGCCGCCGCCCTTGGCCGCGCAGATCACCTCGACGTGGTGGCCCGGGACGAGCTCGAAGTGGACCACCGCCGGGGTGTTGTCCTTGGTGTTCTTGCGGGCGCCGGCCGGGTCGGCCAGCACCGAGGCGCGCAGGGGGTTGTCCGGGTTGGCGTAGGCGCGGCGAACGCCTTCGTCGATCATCTGCTGGACGCTCATGGTGGCGTCCGGCCAGGT